>USET01000014.1 GCA_900553765.1 uncultured Mycoplasmatota bacterium | reverse complement strand
ACCGTTGGACGCATCCGGTACATGAAGTATTATCATACGATGGGGAAGAGTCATTTATCACTTTAGATGATATGACAGTAAATCACTATCCCGATCAAACAAAATCCAGATCAAGTTATCTTCCTTTATTAGAATTATCGGTAAAAGAAGATCCTGATGATGATAGAAATATGCATTATTTGGGAAGAGAATACATGTATTATGGGAGATATCAAGAAGCTATTGATACACTTAAGAAACATTTATCTTTAAAAAGAGCAACTTGGAAAGATGAACGATGCGCTTCTATACGTTTTATCGGAAGATGCTATCAATATCAAGAAGATTTTGAACACGCAGAAGAATGGTTTATAAAGGCGACACAAGAAGCACCTTATTTGAGAGATCCTTTTGTAGAATTAGGATTACTCTACTATTTTCAAAAAAGATATCAAGAAGCTGTTCGCGTATTAGAACAAGCGCTGGCTATTCCGAAAAACGAAAAAAGTTATATCAATGAACCATTTTGTTATAACGGTACTGTAGAAGACGTACTTTCTATCTGCTATTTTGAATTAGGAAATGATGAAAAATCACTCATTTATGTGAATGCGGCACTATCATTGGATCCAAATAACGAAAGGATTATCAACAATAAGAAGTTTATAGAAAATCATTTTAAAGAGCTAAAACAATCATAAGTTTTAGCTTTTTTTAATAAATAGAAAAAAAAGAAATAAAATAAAGTAAGGTGATTATATGGCTATTAGGATCGGCTTTCTTACACTTGGTTTTTTTATGTCACTGATTGGGAGTATCTATATTATTACTTATTTAAATTTGATGACAGTAGGGTATAATTTTTTAGAATATGTCAACTTTATAATTAGACGTACAGAATGTATTATCTTTATGATAGGCATGATTTTAATGTTATTATCAATTTATTTACCAGGAGGAGATAAATATGAATTACATTTATGATATCTTAATTAATTTTCAACCAGTTTTGTATGACTTTTATGAATGGAATTTAAATGATAATATTGAACATATCAGAAAAGTACCGATGTTTCACGTTGCTGAAAAAGATCTAAATGAGATTCGAGATTATAAGATACAATTAGATCGAGACATACTTGTAAAGATTTATAAAAAAACGGAAAAATTTACAAAGCATGATTTAGAATTGATCCCATATGTCTGTATTTTTAGTGGCGAAAAAGAAGCGTTAGCGGTTCAGTTTGATAAAAAAGGAATAGCAATAAAGAAAAGCAAGCTATTGATAGATGAGGAAAATGAAGTATTAGATGTTGCAGAACGGGTTTCTATTTTTCCACTTACATATAAAAAATTAAAAAAGGAAGTATGCGTTACAAATAAGACGAGACGCGAGGTGGCAACCGAAAGGTGGTTAAGAAGAGAGTTAAAAAAATTAAAAGACAGAAATATTGAAAAATTAAAATATTTGTATTATGAATGTTTCAATCAAAAAGAGGAAGATATAAAAAAGATTATCACAAATTTTGAAAACACTTTGGAGTGTGGTGGAAATGAGATTATAGAAAGAATGCAGAGTTTCTTTAAGCTCACACAATCTCAGAAATAATATTGACACATCAAAGAAACTATATTATACTACTTGTAGAACTGTGAAGTGGAGAAGTAGAATTTGGACTGCACGAAAGAGAGTCGGGATGGTGGAAACCGATGTGTAAGCAAATTTGAATAACACCATGGAGTTGTCTAGATGAAATAATAGTAGTTTAGACCGGTCATACCGTTATCGATGAAGAGAGCAAGATTACTTGAAGAAGGGTGGTACCGCGTCTTTTTGACGTCCCTTTACAAGTAATTTTTTTGTAAGGAGGCTGATAGAATGAAATCGATAGATGTGAAAGATCTAAAGCAAAAATTAGAAGATTACATGGGCAAAGAAATTCGCTTGCAAGGGTGGATTCGTAATCATAGAAAGCAAAAAGAATTTGGCTTTATTGATTTTTACGATGGAACTTGTTTTGGGAGTGTACAATTAGTCTACGATAATACATTAGAAAGTTTTGAGCAGATTCAAAAATATAGAGTAGGATCTAGTATTGAGGTTATAGGAACAGTAGAAAAGTCTCCTGCTAAGGGACAAACGTTTGAAATTAAAGTTTCTACACTTACTTTATTGGGAGATAGTCCAGAAGATTATCCAATTCAACCAAAGAGACATACGAGAGAATTTTTAAGAGAAGTAGGATATCTTCGTCCGAGAGTAAATTTATTTCAAGCGGTTTTCCGTGTAAGAAGTGTTGTGGCAATGGCAATTCATACGTATTTTCAAGAAAATGGATACATCTATTTTCATGCTCCACTTATTACGGCAAGTGATTGTGAAGGAGCAGGTGAAATGTTCCAAGTGACCACTTTAGATTTAGAAAAACTTCCGAAAACAGAGGATGATAAAATTGATTTTCATCAAGATTTTTTCGGAAAACCAGCAAGTTTAACAGTGTCTGGTCAATTACAGGCGGAAGCTTTCGCAATGGCATTTAAAAGAGTATATACATTTGGGCCGACGTTTCGTGCGGAAAATTCAAATACGAAAACACATGCAAGTGAGTTTTGGATGATTGAACCAGAAATAGCGTTCTGTGATTTAGATGGAGTTATGGATATCGAGGAAGATATGTTAAAGTTTATCATTCGCTATGTATTAGAACATTGCGAAGAGGAAATGAAGTTCTTTGATTCCTTCGTTGAAAAAGGCATCATTCAAAAGTTAAAAGATGTCGTCGATGCCAAGGCTGCTCGTATTACACATAAAGAAGCAATTGATATTTTACTTGCAAGTGGTGAGAAATTTGAAATTAAACCAACTTATGGAGAGGATTTAGCAACAGAACACGAAAAATACTTAACGGGAGTCCACTTTAAAAGTCCTGTCTTTGTAACAGATTGGCCAAAGGATATCAAAGCGTTTTACATGAGACAAAACGATGATGGACAGACGGTTGCTGCTGTTGATTTATTAGTGCCAGGGGCAGGAGAATTGATGGGTGGAAGCCAGAGAGAAGAGCGACTTGATAGATTAGAGAGTCGTATGAAAGAATTAAATATGGAAACAGAAGGTATGGAATGGTATTTGAACTTACGTCGTTATGGTGGATGTAAGCACTCTGGATTCGGAATGGGATTTGAGCGTCTTTTAATCTATATGACGGGAGTAGAGAACATTCGTGATGTTATTCCATTCCCAAGAACACCTGGAAACTGTGAGTTTTAAAAAGAGAAATAATTCTCTTTTTCTTGTATAGAAGTAAAAAAGAGGGAAAATAAAATGAGACAGAAAGGATTTACATTATTGGAATTATTAGCTGTGATTGTGATATTGGCGATCGTTGCACTAATTACAGTGCCATTGATCATGAATACTATAGAAGATGCCAAAGAAGGTGCATATGAAGAGAGTGTAAGAGGTGCGATGGCTACAGCTAGTATGGATGCGGCACGCTCTAAATTTCAATACGAAAATTATGTAGTAAAAGATGGTGGCGTCTATCGGGATGATACGAAGATCGATATGAAAGGTAGTATTTCTGGTACAGGTATCATCGTTATTCGTAAAGAAGAAGGAGTAAAAGTTTCCATTCAAAATGGTGAGATATGTGCGTATAAAGATTTTAAAGATGAACATGTTACTTATGAAAAAAGAACTTGTCCAGAATAAAATAGTATAATTTTGTATTTTTCTTCCAAACTAATAATGAGGAGGAAAAATATGAAGAAATTAATAGGAATCTGTTGTGCTTTAATGCTTTTCTGTGGATGTTCTCTTGGAGAAGATATGACGAATACGCCAACGAAAAAAACGGAAGAATTTTTATCGAAATATCAAACATTAGATGGTGATGTTTTAGATAGTTTAGATAATGTCATCGATGAAGATGTCAATTTTAATACAACGCAGAGAGATCAGTATCGTGAATTGATGAAGAAACATTATCAAAACTTAACGTATGAGATCAAAGATGAAAAGATCGATGGAAATAAGGCAACAGTTACAGCAGAGATAGAAGTGACAGATTATACAAACATATTAGAAGAAGCAGATAAAGTACTCAAAGAAACTCCTGAGAAATTTCAAGATGAAAGTAAGAATTTTGACGAGAGTAAATTTATGGACTATCGTCTAGAAAAATTGAAAGATGCATCTGATACCGTAACGTATACGGTCAACTTTCACTTAACAAAAAAAGATGGTACTTGGGAGATGGATCCATTATCTGATGAGCAAGAACAAAAAATACATGGCATGTATCGAAATGAAAGATAAGCAATTATCTTTTTTTCGTATTCTAAACGTGTCCACTTCGACATAAACTGATATAGGTGAAAGTTATGAAGAAATGGATGATATTCATTGTTTGTCTTTTTATATTTCCACTAAATGTAAATGCGATTTCGACAAGCGCACAAGCATCGATTTTATTGGATCAAGATTCTAATCGAATTTTATATGGGCAAAATATAGACACTGTTCGTAGTGTTGCGAGTATTTCTAAAATTATGACAGGAATTTTAGCTGTGGAAAGTGGGAAGTTAGATCATACAGTTACAATTAACGATGTCGTTTTAAGAGCCTATGGATCAGGAATATATGTCAAAGTTGGAGAAAAACTAAAATTACGCGATTTAGTATATGGCTTGATGCTTCGAAGTGGAAACGATGCTGCACTTGCCATTGCTGATTACGTCGGTGGTAGTGTCGATAAGTTTGTAGCATTAATGAATGAAAAAGCGAAAGAAATCGGAATGAAGAATACGACATTTCATAATCCAAGTGGATTAGATGAAGAAGAGGAAGTTGGAAATTATTCTACCGCCTATGACATGGCAATTCTAATGAGTTATGCCATGAAAAACGAAGATTTTAAAAAAATAGTGGGAACGAAAAAGTATACGTTAAAGACAAATAAAAATCATTATATATGGTATAACAAAAATAAGTTATTGCAAACGTATCAATATGCGACAGGTGGTAAAACAGGATTTACCAAAAAGGCACGCCGGACTTTAGTGTCAACTGCAACAAAAGGAAATGTAAACTTAATAGCCGTGACTCTAAACGATGGAAATGATTTTCAGGATCATGAAAATTTACATGAATATGGATTTGATAATTTCCAGCCCTATTTGGTTTTAAAAAAGGGAAATCTAAAGATTGTGAAAGAAAATTATTATCGTGGAGATACGCTCTATATCAATCAAGATATTCGAATCGCATTACAACCATCGGAAAAAGATGCTGTTCATATCAATTATAAATTAGAAAAAAAAGATGATTATAAAAATGGTGATCAGGTAGGAGTTGTAGAATTATTTTTAGGAGAAGAAAAAATTTCGGACGTTCCAATTATGGTGCGTGTCGAAAACAATGGCAAGCACTACCAAAAAAGCTTATGGGATAAAATCAAGGGTTGGTTCACATCATGATGAATAAAATATGGGCTTTTTTCATCGTAAGTAGTATTCTATTTTCATTATGCACAGGAAATTTAGATACGATGAATAAGCAAATCTTAGATACTGGGAAAGTAGCATTTGAAATGACAGTGAAAATTATACCAGTAATGGCATTATGGTTAGGAATTATGAAAATCGCATCGCTATCGGGACTGTTATCTAAAATGGCATGTAAAATATCACGACCATTAAAAATTTTGTTTCCTGATATTCCCAAGAATCATGAATCTTTTTCCTTGATTTCATCTAATATCATTGCAAATTTATTTGGACTAGGTAACGCAGCAACTCCATTTGGATTGAAAGCGATGGAATCTTTACAAACGATCAATCCGAAAAAAGATACGGCAAGTCGTAGTATGATCACGTTTTTAGTGTTAAACACGAGTGGGCTTACTTTGATCCCGACGACGATTATTTCTCTGCGGATGATGTATGGCAGTAAAAATCCAACAGAAATCGTAGTAGGATGTATTTTAGCAACGTTGTGTGCGACTTTGGCTGGCCTTTTGATGGATCGATTCCTTGCGCGTAGGAGCAATCATGATTAGCGCTATTTCTAATATGTTAATTCCATGTTTGGTATGTGGTATTATCCTCTATGGCGTAAGACATAAAGTCGATGTATACGACGCTTTTATCGAGGGAGCAAAAGAAAGTTTTCCGATGATAAAATCGATGTTTCCAACGTTTTTAGGTATGATTTTTGGTATCAATTTATTCTTAAATAGTGGTATATTAGAATTTCTTTTGAATTTTTTAAATCCTTTCTTAGAGTTTCTAAAAATTCCATTAGATATTGTTCCAATGGCAGTGTTACGACCAATTTCAGGAAGTTCTACTTTGGCTATTCTAAACCACATTTTTGAAGTGTCTGGACCGGACAGTTTTATTGGAAGACTTGCTTCTATCATTCAAGGATCTACCGATACGACATTTTATATTATTACACTGTATTTTGGATGTGTTGGAATCAAAAAAATTAAGTATGCCTTATGGGCAGGGCTTTTTGCAGATTTGATTGGAATTACTGCTAGTTTAATCATCGTACAATTGCTTTTTTAAGATGTTTCCTGTATAATCTAATCACAGGTGATTGGTATGGAAAGACTACAGAAAGTGATTGCAAATTACGGAGTTTGTTCTAGACGTAAGGCAGAAGAACTAATTTCAAAAGGACATGTTACTGTGAATGGAAAGTTAGTTACAACGTTAGGGACAACGGTAAGTGATAAAGATATCATCGAAGTTGATGGAGAGCGAATTAACAAAGAACAAAAAGAGTATATTTTACTGTTTAAACCAAGAGGTACTGTAACGACCACACATGATGATAAAGGTAGAAAAACAGTCATGGATTATATCGAGACAGATAAGAGAGTTTACCCGGTAGGAAGATTAGATTATGATACAACCGGCGTTTTGCTCTTGACAAACGATGGGGAACTATCTAATATGTTAATGCATCCAAAAGCGGAAATCGAAAAAGTATATGTTGCTAAAGTAAAAGGTATATTGAGTGGGGAAGAGATCAATCGTTTGAAACGAGGGGTCGTTATCGATGGTAGGAAGACTGCACCAGCCAAAGTGAAAGTGCGAAAGGTAGATAAAAAAGCGCAGACGAGTATCGTTGAGATTACGATTCACGAGGGTCGTAACCATCAGGTAAAGAAGATGTTTGAACGTGTCGGACACGATGTATTAAAGTTAAAAAGAGAACGTCTTGCTTTTTTAGATTTAAAGGGATTAAAATCTGGAGAATATCGATATTTAAAAATAAAAGAGGTTCATCAATTATATATGCTTGCAAAAAAATAAAAAAGATTTCAAAATTGAAATCTTTTTTTATTCGTCTATTATGATAGCACCAGTAGGGCACATATCAGCAGCATCTTGAATTTCTTCTTCTGCTTCTTTGATATTGCTTCCTTCCACTACAGTTGCTAATCCTTCTTCGTCAATTTCAAAGATATTACTAGCAATTCCTTGGCATGCACCACAACCGATGCATACATCTCTATTTACATGAACTTTTTCCATATATTTCCTCCCGTTTCATTATAAAAAATTTTATGCGAAAATGCAAGGAAATAGTTTAAAAACTTTGTCAAATATGGTATGATGTAAGCAGACGGTAGGTGAGGGTTATTATGGCAAGTCGAATGGAACGTTATTATCAATTAAATACCGAAACGCCAAGACGTAGCAAACGAAATCAAGCATTATATGAGAAGATATACGAAACAAGTGGAGAATACTCTAATATCGAGGGAATTGCTAAGATAGAAAAGACAAATGAAATCGATATTAATAAAATTAAAGAAATGTTACGTCAAAGAGAAGAGAGAAAAAAAGGAAGAGTAGTAAATCAAGAGAATGTTAAAAAAACGACGCCAGAACCACCGAAAGTAGAAAAAATAGAGCCGGCCGTAGAAAAAAATTATGATATTCGTGATATTTTAGTAAAAGCAAAATCTCAAAAAGAAGAAACAGAAAGCGATCGATATCATAGTTTGAAAAATACTCAATATAACATTTTAAAGGGAATTAATCTAAAGGACGAACTAAATAGAAGAGATTATATGGATCAAGATGAAGATGAATTAAAAGAATTGATTCATACGATTACGAATGCAAGTTTATTAAATAAAATGGCTGATGAAGATTTATCGTTAGATTTGTTAAGCGACTTAAAATCGGTCGATAATACACAGATCAATAGTGAAGCAATTCAGGCTATTTTAAAAGAGGAAAAAGAAGAACAGAGAAAACAAGATTTCGATGATACGAGAGATCTAGATAAATCATTCTATACTTCTAGTTTGAACTTTAGCGATGAAGATTTTGATGAATTAGGAGAAATTAAAAAGAAGATTACAAAACGGAGAGCTATTTTAAAAGGCATTGGAATGGTCGTTATTTTGATTCTTGTTGTCGTTGCAGCATACTTTGTGGGAAAATATATATTATAAAAAGAAAAGTAATCAGCTTTTCTTTTTTTCTGTATAAAATATTTTTAACATGATACCGAGTGGAACGAGGAAAAAGAAGATATATAGAAGAAAAGGATAGACTTTAGACAAAAACTGATAGGCATCCGTATTTGTTGGAAAGATAATTTCACTGAGGAAGAAAATGATACCAAGTAAAACAGTATAGATGATTTTTTCTTTTTTTTCACTCTGTGTATGCCATATTCTTTTGATGCCGTTTTCTACAAAGTATACAGCGATTGCACACGTGATTAACATGTCAAATATCCATTGGATAGATAGCGTGTTTTCCACGCGTGTGATAAAACCTAAAATAGAAACTCTTTTTAAAATGTGAAATTCTGCATATTGATAGAGCTGGCATAATTCTATTCCTAGAATAGATAATGTACAAAAAGCAATGATGAATAACATGACATTTGTGATTAGATAGGAATAAATTACGTGTTGATTAAAGTGTCGATCTTTTTTTATTTGATCTTTTGGTATGATTGTAAGTAAAAAGATAGGGAGTATATTATACGCAACATAGTGTAAAGAGCCAGTTACAATAGGTTGTAAACCTTCGTCCATGAATGGTCTTAGGTTGTTGATATCAACTTGGCCCACAAGGCCAATAAAACTAAGTAAATATAAGAATATATCGATATATAATAGGATCATAATAACACGGGCAAATGTAGGCACTCCTTTAGACAGCATATACCAAATACCGATTGCAAAAATAATCCCGATCATTGTAACAGGAGTACGATATAGATATTGTGAGTTGATGAAGTTGCACAAATTGTAAAATATAGTAACGGCAAGAGAGAGAACGAAACCGAGTAATAATAGATTGAGAATAAGAGCGATCTTTCTTCCGAATAATTCCTGATTTAATTCGATAATAGAAAGGTTTGGTTTGTAATTCATAATATAGAGAAAAATAAAGATTGGAATCAAACCTATAATGATAGCAAATAAAATTGATATCGGAGTATTTTGCTTTGAAATGAAAAATAAATTATTGATGGAAATACCAACAAAGCAAGAATGCATAATAAAGTAGATAAAAGAATCAAACTGTATGTTGCTAATTTGTTTTTTCATCTCTTACATCCTCCTCTTTTTGAATGGTTTCATTGAGAGACCCTTTTGTTTCGAGATTGATCGATACGTCGATATTTACTTTTATATATGGAAAAACGTCGTCATCCCACACGCTTTGAACATGTTTAAAGTAGTCGGGATGATAGCGATAATAGTATAATCCAAATCCAAAAATGTCTGATTTGTATTTATTTTGTGCGGTTGAAATCGCGCTCTGTAACATGTCGTGAAGAGAATCTTCAAATTTTTTCGTTATTTTTTCTAAATCGCTAGGTTGTAATAAATCGTAAGCACAATTAATTTCTTGTAAAGAACCGTCTGCAGTCACATCGATATCGATAGAAGGTTGATTTTTATCAATTTTATAATTTCGATTGACACGGATATTTGTAATGTTGGCATTGGCAAAATTGTTTCCATCACATTTTGTTGTGACGATGACGTTTTTAGCATTTCCATTGATAATATTGATACCTCTACTTTCCTCTCGTTTCGCAAAGCCAACTAGCTTGTCTTCTTTAAAAATGCCTAGATTGCTTAACTCAATATAAGTTTTAGGTTCAGAATTTTCTAAGTTTGCCATGTTTGATCCTTCTTCTGAATCCCCACTGATAATAATACTAGGTAGAACGGGATCGACACCGGGACGTAAAACACTACGTATAAATTGACTATATCCAACATTTGTGGAAATTGATTGATTCGTACTGGAATTTTGTAAGTTGATTACGATATTTTGAGATGGAAACGCTTCTAGGGGCGAAAGAACTTTGACGACGTCTTTTGCTTTCTGATCTCGTGTAATTAAAAAGAAGAATTTTTTTCTAGATTCTGGATCTCGCATGAATAAATCGACGACTTTAAAAACACCTTCTTTTGCGATATCACTACTCATGACGATTACAGAAACATGTCCTAGATATGTCGACCTTGGATTTTTTAAATCGATTTCTCGCATTGCTTCTGATAAAGTAGGCCCAACTCCACTAAAGACAGTCGTTTGACTCTCTCCTTCTTTGCTACTCACTTGTGCCTTTTTTGCATTGGCAATGGAGTAGCTAATCTCATATCCACTTTCGACCTTATCGATTGCAACTGCTGTTACAATCGATAAATCATCTAATTCTTTGTAATCGAAACATCCGGTAAAGAAAAATATGAGAGATAAAATCAATATTAATTTATATTTCAGATTGATCAACTCCTAATCTACGTCGATTTTTCTTTGTAAAGAAGTCTGGACGATATTTTATTTTGTTTCTGGCACGACGAACGAGTCCATCTTTTAAGATTGCTTGATTGAGAGGACTTAATGGAGTTAAATATGGAGTCCCCATGATTTCTAGACTACAAATTTTAGTGAGAAAGATGATTCCAATTACGACGAATCCAACCAGGCCCATAATAGCAGAGGCAATCAGAAATATGACGCGCCAAAATCTAAGTGCATTTATAAAATCAATATCAGTAAAGAGAAATCCTGATATAGAAGTCATTGCGACGACAATGACGACGATAGGGGATACAATTCCAGCATTTACTGCAGCATCACCTAATACGAGAGCGCCTACGATACTAATCGAAGATCCCATAGCGCTAGGAATACGAATATCGCTTTCTCTTAGAATTTCAAAAGTGGTAATGAGAATTAAAATTTCAAAGATGGTTGGAATTGGAACACCTTCTCGTTGTACTGCGATCGAGATGAGTAGTCGATCGGGAATGATTTCTTGATTGAATGTTGTCACCGCGATATAAAGTGCGGGAGTCATAATAGTAGTGAGAAATGCTAGAAATCTTAATGCTCTTGATAAAGTTACATTAGAAGGTTTTTGATAGTAATCATCTGCTGTTTGGAAAAAGTCCATAAATAAACCTGGTAGTACAATTACGTAAGGAGAGTTTTCCACAATGATAGCTATTTTTCCATCTAAGATAGATCCACAGACAAGATCAGGCCTTTCTGTTGTCACAGCTTTTGGAAAATCTGTGTATTGCTTAGGAGATAGATATTCTAGAATATAACCACAATCTAAAATGCCATCAATATCTATTTTTTTTAGTTTATTGACGATTTTTTCTACTTTTTCCTGTGGTACGACGTCCTGTAAGTATGCCACTGCTACTTTCGTTTTCGATCTTCTACCAACGATTGTTTCGTTTAACCATAGATGAGGATCTTTAATTCTCTTTCGAATCAATCCTAAATTCATCATGTAATTTTCTGTAAAACTATCTTTTGGACCTCGTAAATTTTTTTCGTCATTTGCTTCTGTAACGCCTCGATCTAGTACACTTTTTGT
Source organism: uncultured Mycoplasmatota bacterium (assembly GCA_900553765.1). Taxonomy (GTDB): domain Bacteria; phylum Bacillota_I; class Bacilli_A; order RF39; family UBA660; genus Fimihabitans; species Fimihabitans intestinipullorum. The sequence continues at coordinate 2,234 of USET01000014.1, read as the reverse complement.
CTCTAATGCGATCGCGCTACTGTTTCCATCGATAAAAATGACTGTGAATCCTGAAGATAAAAAGTAAAAGAGATTGTCAAAGTCTTCTACCGTCCTCATTTTACTATTTAAAATTGTATCTTTGAGACGTTGGTAAACTTTGTTCGTGCTTAGTTTTATTTCGTCTTTTACATCTTCACTCAAGCTTCGCATTAAAAAGTCGCTTACTTTGTCATCGCTCGCGACACTTTCGATATACATATATGCGACCGTATTTTTTTTGAAATGAATGATACGAGAATTAATATCACAACTATTCCCATTCATTTGTTTTATGGTGTCGATATTTTTTTGTAAATTTTTATATAATTTCTTTGTTTTATTCATAGGCATCCCTCGTTCATCATTATCATACCCAAAATTAATCAGAATATCATAAATATCAATGATGTATGTTATAATTAGTATGGTGATTTTATGGAAAAACATATTTTAAAAATAGAAAAATTGGATCATAGTGGAAGAGGAATTGCGCATTGTTGCGATAAAATTGTGTTTGTTCCATATGCTTTAATAGACGAAGTTGTCGAAGTGGAATTTGTAAAAGAAAAGAAATCGTGGATGGAAGGGCGTATGATTCGAATTTTAGAATCTTCTGAAAGACGAATCAAGCCAACTTGTCCGTATTACGATGTTTGTGGTGGCTGTGATGTAATGCATATGTCTTATCAAGATCAAATCGCATGGAAGGAAGAAAAAGTAAAAGAGATTATGCAAAAGTTTGCTGGATTGTCTCCATCGGTCATCTCTCATTTGATTCCATGTGAGCAAGAGAAAAATTATCGAAATAAATTAGTATTGCAAGTACAAGATGATATTGGTTTTTTTGAAAAAAGAAGTCATCATCTTGTCAAAATTGAAGAGTGTCAAATTAGTGATGCACGCATAAATGAAGTATTACGAACGATTCGTTCTCGTATTCCACTAACGAATGTTCATCAAATTATGATTCGAGCGAGCAAAAATACGGATGATATCATGGTGGTTTTCGATGTTTCTAAGCAGTTTATAATAGAGGACGTAGTATCTATATTGAAAGATAAAGTCTCTTCTATTATTATGAAACAAAATCATAAATATAAAACAGTATTTGGAAAAGATGATATTGTTGAGAAGTTAAATGGCGTGTCATTTCAGATTGCTCCGGATGCTTTTTTTCAAGTCAATACAAAGCAAACAGAGAAATTGTATCAAGCAGTGAAAGATACTTTTGTATTGTCTCGTGATGATGTTGTTTTGGATTTGTATTGTGGAACTGGAACCATTGGTATTTTTTTAGCTCCATTTGTGAAACAAGTCATCGGAGTAGAAGTAAATGCACAGGCGATAGAAAGTGCGAAGAAGAATCAGGAATTAAATAAAGTCTCTAATATAGAATGGAAATTAGGTAAAGTGGAAGATGTGATACCTGCTTTACAAGTAGATCCAAATGTTGTGATTGTCGATCCACCTCGTAGTGGCTTAGACGTGAAGACGATAGAAAGAATCAAAGATTGGAATGTAGAAAAAGTAGTGTATGTATCTTGTGATCCTGTTACACTCGCACGAGATTTAAAAATGTTACAAGAAAAATACGACGTTGTAAAGATAGTTCCAGTTGATATGTTTCCACAGACAAAACACGTGGAATGTGTGGCGTCTTTGCATTTGAAAAATAAAGTATAGGAGTGAAGAATGATATGGAAGAATATTTAGAGTTTGCTGAATATATTGCAAGACAAGCAGGAACTATTATGTTGAAATATTTTTACCGAGATCATGGTGCTAGTTATAAGAGTGATGACACAATTGTAACCTTAGCAGATAAAGAGATCAATTCATTTTTAATTGAAAAAGTAAAAGAAAAATATCCTACACATGCTGTAGACGGAGAAGAAGAACAATCTGGGACAAGCAAATATGTATGGGTTTGTGATCCTGTTGATGGGACAGCCATGTATGCAAGACATGTACCGGTAGCTGTATTTTCTCTAGCTTTCGTAGTAGATGGAACTCCGGTTGTTGGTGTTGTGTATGATCCTTTTACAGATAATTTGTATTCAGCGATGAAGGGAAAGGGAGCATATAAAAATAATGAGAAAATAAGTGTAAATACTTTTGAACTAAGTAACAAAGAAAGTGTCGCTCATTATGATATGTGGCCCCATGCAGATTACAATATATATGATTTTATAAAAGAATTAGGAAAGAGTACT
>USET01000013.1 GCA_900553765.1 uncultured Mycoplasmatota bacterium | reverse complement strand
TTTTCTTTTGCATTTGATCATATTGCTTATAAAGATATTGCACGTGATTTTCTAAAAAGAAATAATGTAGAACATAAAAGATTAAAAAGATACCGAGAAGGAATACGACGATGAGAAAAAGAGGTACTCTTAAACTTAGAAAGAGAAAGCCTAGTAAGAAAAGAGCATAGAACAATGTTACAAATAGATGTACAATTCGTTCGTGTTGAAAGAACTGAATTTTGATGAGATGTTCATCTATTTCAGGTTTGGTCCATTTCTTTTGTTTTGCAAGTTTTGCATCTATCTCAGCAACGTATTCTTTTAAATATTTTTTCATAAGATCACCCTAGCTTCATTGTATCACGAAGGAGAAAAGAATGCAAAATTGATGAGATTATAAAAACAAGAAAAAACCAATCACTATAGGATTGGGTTAGTTATAAACTTCGAACTATTCGAAGGAATAAGCGCATGGTGCCGAAAATAGGACTCGAACCTACGACCTGCTGATTACGAGACAGCTGCTCTACCAACTGAGCTATTTCGGCATAACTATATTATATACCAAATAGGATAGAATTGACAAGACTTTTTTTCCTTGACACGAGATGGACATAGAAAAAATATCTTCTTTTGAAGTCTATATCGTTAGATGGTATAATAAAAATAGAGGTGGTAGTAATGAGAGGGAGACGTAGAAAGAAAAGAATTCGAAAGTTAATGGTGCTTTTTTGTGCGCTGATTGTCATTGGTGTCAGTGCATGGTATTTCTTACCAGAAGATTTGAAAGGAAAATTTGGATTTAAAGTAACCCTTCCAACGATAGAAAAAAAATTAAAAATTGTCGATCAGGATTCTAATGAAAGACCAATTGCTGTTATGATTGATAATCAAGCAATGGCGCTTCCACACGCAGGATTACAAGAGGCTTATCTTGTATATGAAATTATTGCTGAGGGTGGAATTACAAGACTTATGGCACTATATAAGGACCGTGATGTGTCGTTGATCGGACCGGTTCGAAGTTCTCGCCATTACTATTTGGACTATGCGATGGAAAATGATGCAATTTATGCTCATTATGGATGGAGTGAACGTGCTAGAAGAGATATCGCATCGTTAGATATCAATAATCTAAATGGAATCACCAATGCTCCAGATGCTTACTGGAGAGATAAAACAAGGTATGCTCCGCATAACGTATTTACATCGACTGAAAATCTGAAAAAAGAGGCATCTAAGAAGGGATATAAGATGACATCTACTGAGGATTTATTGTTAAATTATAATGTCGATGAAGTAAATTTGTCAGAAAAAGATGGTGCAGGAGTTGCAAATAATGTAACGATTCGTTATTCAAATTATCAGACAACTTCTTACGTATATGACAGTGAAAATAAAGTGTATTTGAGAAGTACGAATGGAGAAGCTCATAGAGATGCTGTTACGGGAAATCAATATACAGCTAAAAACATTATTGTGGCGCAAGTAGGAAATAGTGCATTTGATAATTATGGAAGACAAGACTTAGATAATATAGGAACAGGAAATGGGTATTATATTACAAATGGATATGCGATTCCTATTACATGGAGTAAAGATTCACGAGAAAGTCAAACGGTATATAAAGATACAGCAGGAAATGAAATTGAAGTAAATGATGGTAATACGTTTATTCAAATCCAGCCGTTGAATCAAGCATTGACAATAAATTAACGTTTAAGAAAAACAATATATTTCAAGGGATATTTGAGTATATTGTTTTTTTCGATGATAAAAAAGTGATAAAGAATGACAAAAAGAGTGAAACAAAACATAAAAATGTGATATAATGTATTAGTCTGAGGTGACAAAAATGAACGAAATAAAAAAAGACGTTGAATATCAACGAATTATAAAAGATATATTGGAACATAACGAGTTTCAAAAATTAAGATATATTAAACACCATGATAGTAATCGTTTGGATCACTCTTTAAAGGTTTCTTATTATGCATATCGAGTTGCAAAGAAAATGCATTTAAATTATGTAGAAGTAGCTCGAGGGGGATTATTACACGATTTCTTTATTGAGAGAACAACTGATTTTGATTCAGTAAAAGATAAAGTTAAACTCTATACGACAGGACATCCAGGAGAAGCAGTGAAAAATGCAAAAAAATATTTTGATTTGACAATGATGGAAGAAGATATGATTCGTTGTCATATGTTTCCTCTAGATGTGCATATTCCGAAGTATGCGGAAAGCTGGATTGTGAATTTAGTTGATACAGCATTAAGTACGAAAGAAATGACGTTGAAGTTTGGATATAAATTGAGTTATCTAGCCAATTTATATTTGATTTTAGTGTTGAATGGATTAAAGTAGATTTCTATCTACTTTTTTATTTTTAATAAGAAATATGACTTAGAGGTAAAAACACATTTTGTCATTTTTAAAATATTTATAGTTATTTGCTCACGAACATTTTTCGTTTCTTCATATGATACTGTGGAAGGAGGAAGAAAAATAAACGAAGAAAATATACAAGATTTAGAACAGCTTTGTAGAGATAAAACCAACTCAGATGAATGTTTATGCAAAGTAATTGATTGTTTAAAAAAGAGAGGTGCAACCGGACCAACCGGACCAACGGGACCATGTGGTTGTAAAGGACCGACAGGGCCAACTGGTGCAACTGGTAGACAAGGACCAACCGGACCAACAGGGCCACAAGGAATTCAAGGACCAACAGGACCAACCGGCCCTGGAGTAGAGACTTTAAATAGTTATGCTATGGTACATGATGAAACAGATTCAATGGTGGGTCAACAACAACCTTTATTATTCCAGACTACGAATATATCAAATAAAATTACATACAATCCATTAACTGGAGACTTTACAATCCCTGAAGCAGGAATTTATACAATTCATTGGTGGGTAAATGCAAGACATAGCGATAAACAAGATGCAAGTTGTGAACCAAAAACACTAGGAATTGAATTTCACCAATTTTGGCCATCCGACGTATTGATTGCACATTCTTCTACGCATAATAAATTAACTCGTTGTGATACGGGAACTATTAGTGGTAACGCAATTTTTGAAGCACTTCCTGGAGCAAGTTATCGTCTTATTAATACATCAGATGTTGATTTTAGATTGGTACCAAATGATTTATATTCTGCTTGTGTTTCAATTACTCGAATTTTATAATAAAAGAAAGTCACTGACATTTGTTAGTGACTTTTATGATGTCAAGAAAGTGGGAGTTGTACGAAATGGCTTTTTTTCTGTATCAAATTTTGATATACTCATATTAGATATTTTATGATTTCATAAAAATATGACCATTACATAAGATTTCATTAGTAAAGAGTAGTGATGATATGAAAGAATGGATAGAAAAAATAACTGATTATTTTAAAGCGGATCATCGTACGTTCGCGCAAGGAGTTTGTTTTTACAAATTAGTGTGGGTATTTACAATTGGTTCTATTTTTGGAGTGTATTACGAGCAAATTTTAAATTTGATGAAATCTTTATTGACTGATGGAACTATTTTTTGGGAGAGTCGTCGAGGAGTGATCTACGGACCTCTCAGTCCTGTATATGGTGCAGGTGCTGCATTGATAGTGTATTTATTAGCGCGTCGTAAAAGACCTGGATGGCAAACATGGCTTTATGGAGCTCTTCTTGGAGGAGCTTTTGAATATACTATTAGTTTTTTACAAGAGTGGGCAATCGGAACAACATCTTGGGATTATAGTCAGCAATTTTTAAATATTAATGGAAGAACGACAATTCCTATTATGATCGCATGGGGAATTTTAGCTTTTGTTTTAATCGAATATGTTTATCCTTGGTTATCTAAATGGATCGAGTCTTTTCCGTATCACTTTGGTGTGTTATTTACAAGGATATTGGTTGTTTTTTTAGTTTTCGATATGACTGTTTCTTGGACTGCGTTATTTCGTCAAACGTTACGTCGACAAAATAAAGATCCATATACTGCAGTAGGAAGATTATACGATCAAATTTATACAGACGAGTTTTTAGAAAAGTCTTTTCCTAATATGGAAGCAAGGGGTAGGTAATATGCTAGTGATTGAAGTAGTAAGAGATATTAGTATTTTAGTGGTGGGATTAGGTATTTTATATTTGCTGTATCCCATGATATCGAGAAGTCAAATGAAGAACATTCCAAAAAGGGGAAAGAAAAAAGATGGGAAATTTGCTATTTTGATTCCTGCACGCGACGAATCTAGAGTGATACGAGGATTACTGGATAGTCTAAAAGAACAAACTGAACCAGTTCTTTTTTCCGATGTCTATGTGATTGTAGAAACAGAGAAAGATCCGACGGTGAAGATTTGTAAGGAATATCATGCTAATGTTATATACCGTAGGAATTTAAAACAGCAAAGAAAAGGATACGCGTTGAATGATGCGATTGTAGAGCTTTTAAAAAAACAGAAGAAATATGATGCTTATTTTATCTTTGATGCGGATAATATATTAGATCGGAATTATTTTAAAGAGATGAAAAAAGCGTATCTAGCTGGATATGATATTGGAATCGGATATCGCAATTGTAAGAATGGAAATCGTAATATCTTCGCAGCTTGTTCTAGTCTTACATTTTCTATGATTAACACAATTGGTAACGAAGGAAAAAAGAAACACGGTGAAACGATGATTGTCTCGGGGACAGGCTTTTACATTGTTGGTGAGTGGATACAAAAATGGAAGGGATATCCATTTCACTCTTTGACAGAAGATTATGAGTTATCGCTTTATGCTACGTTGTATGGGATGACGACGGATTATAATAAAAAAGCTATTTTTTACGATGAGCAACCAACACAGTATCATACCACGGTTCAACAAAGAATTCGTTGGATTCGAGGATATTTTGATGTGAGAAAAAAATATATTCCGTTAATTCGTAGAGATCTACGAAAAAATAAGGAAAATGAGAATGCTAAAAGAAGTGCATGTGTAGGGGTGAAACCATATATCATGATTATTATAGGAATGATTTTATGGGCTCTTGCAGATGTGATAGCAGGAATTTCTAGGGCGAATATTGCAGTTATGTTTCTTCAGGTTGGAATGTTGTTATTGGCAGCTTATATTGCTATGATGATCGTTACAATTGTTATGTTGCGAAGAGAAAAAGAACAATTACATCTTTCTGTTAAGATGAAGAGACACATGATATGGTTTTATCCACTTTATCTCGTAACCTATATACCGTGTGCATTGAAAGCAATGTTAAAAAAGAATGTCACATGGGTGAAAATAGATCACACCGAAACAAATTTGTAAGAAAATAGGGGGATCTCCTATTTTTTATTGACGAATTTTTATATTCGGTGGTAGAATGAAATATAGGTTCTTGTCCTCTTAGTAAAATGGATATTACAAGACCCTCCTAAGGTTTAGTTGTAGGTTCGATTCCTACAGAGGACGCCATTATATTGCCTTTAAGGATGTACATTAGTGACATCTTTTTTTGTAAAGATCAGTAAAGAATAAGATATTGGCTTGACTTCAAGTGAACTTGTAATGATATGATAAGTCTAGAAAGGGGACGTATATGAATTTGTATCAAATGAGTGCGAAAGAATTCAGACGGGAAATGAAAGCTTTTTATAAAACGTATTATGGTAAAGTTGTTTTTTGTTTAGCGTATGCCATGTTTTTTATTAGTCTTATATTTTTTCTTATGATTTGCATCAATACATTAACACATTCTTCATGGAGTTACTGGCGTTATGTGATGATGATACCTGTATCTGCATTATTTACAATTTTATGTTTTATCATAGGAAGTATTTATTATTATATAGAATTAAAAGCTTTTATTTGTTCTAAGAAAAAGAAAAGTATATAGAAATTTTATCTATATACTTTTTAATCGTGTTGTTTTTTATAGTCGATTGCTTGATCAATAACGTATTTTACACTTTTTTCGTTGAAAGGTTTACGTAGAATTGCTTGGATTGGATATTCTTTTGTTTGGTTGATTAAACTGTCGTCTCCAACACCAGTGATGATAGAGACGAAAATTCGATCAAAATCGCCATGGTCTTGTAAATATTTTAACACTTCAAACCCGTTGACGTTTGGCATGTTAAGATCTAGCAACATCGCCATAATATTATGGTTTGTATCGGATTCTAACATATGAATTGCTTCCGCACCATCGTGAGCCACTAACACGTGGAATCGTGAATCGAATAATTTTTTGACAAAATTACGAATGACGTTAGAATCATCGACGACTAAGATTGTTTCGTCAGAAACGTTAGTCTCTTCATGTGATTCGACAGCCGTAACATTCTTTCCTAGATACTCTTGAACGACACGGATAATACGATTTAATTCTTCCATTAGTTCGTCGTAGTGATCGTAGATGTAATAAATGTGGTTTGCTTTACTTTCAAGTTCGTGTTGATAAGCAAGCTCAGCGAGCTTTGTAAATCCAAAATATTTAGCATCACTCTTAAGCGAGTGTACGTAAATAGCGTAATTTGCCATATCGGCAATTTCTTTTGTCTCTTTTAATTGCTCTAGTTTTTGGTCGATATCATTTAAAAAATCTCCTAGCGTTTCGTTATAAGTTTGCATATCTCCAAACAATTCTAAACTGTTTTCAACATTTACTCCGTGGAGTTTTAAAAAGTCTGCATTTTTCATAAAATCCCTCTTTCGTTTGCTACCCTAGAATAATTATATCATAAAAAAATAAAGTTCCAAGAAAAATGTTAAAAAAATTGGTTGCCTTTTTTTGGGATGTGTTATAATAGGGATGTCTTAGGAGAAGGGAGCAGTAATGTGACATACAAAAATGAACAGAGATTAAGAGAGTTATTGTCAAATGTGATATTAGAACAAGGTGACAGTAAAAAGTATGAAAAGAAAGAAATTCGTTTACAGAAGAAAATGGCGAAAAAACAAAAAAAAGTGGATGCCGTGCTAAACGAATTAGAACTAGATCATAATTGGTCTTGGTACGAAGAAATTTATCATCGCAATCAGGATAATATGAACGGGGACGCGTTATTTTATCGAGGAACTCACATCACGTATCGAGAACTATTTAAAAAGGCAGATCAGTTTGCTGCGACTTTATCTTACATTGGACTTGAAAAAGGAGATCAGGTAGCAACATGTATGGCAAATATGCCAGAGTTTGTGATCGCTTTATTAGGAGCAAATAAAATTGGGGTTGTTTTAAATATTTTTGGGACTGATTTTGCTCCGGATTACATCGAGGATATTTTAAATCGTTGTAATAACAAACTATTGATCGCTAGCGATGATCGATATCATGAAATTCAAAACGTTGTAGAAAAATGTGATATCGGGAACAAGTTAGTTGTATCATTGACAGATAGTTTACCTGGTGGATTTGATCCATTCGATGAACTTGATGAACCTTTTTATAAGTTTACAAATCATGCGAAAAAGTTTGCAAAGAACGATCCATCTGTCGTATTATGGGATGAATTTATCAAAACAGGGCAAGAATGGATGACATCCTCGAATTATCGTTTTGAACAGCCTGTTGCTGACGATGTTTTTGCAGTAACCTATAGTAGTGGTTCTACTCGAATTGGACGTCCAAAGGCAATCGTTCATCGCAATCGTGGGCCGATTGCAATGGCGAGATTCCACGATAAAGATATTTCTGGATTACCATCTACAAAGAATATGCATACACTTGCGATGATACCACCACATTCTTATACGCAATTAACAGCATGTATTTCCGATACTTTATCACAACAAGGAACGGTATTGTTAGAACCAATCTATCATCAAGATTTCTTCGCATATTCATTGATGATCAATCGTCCAGAATTCGCACCTGCAACAAGAAGTTTTTGGGTACATACGATGAAGACGTTCCAAGAGAAGTTTCCAAATCAGGATTTATCATACGTCTATATTCCAGCGATTATTGGAGAAGCAAGTAGTTTAAATGAAGAAAAACTCTTAAATCAAAAAGCGAAAGAATTAAAAATGGGAAGAAAGAAAATCCCACTTCCAATGTTAGTGTCTTCTTTCTCTATCGGTGGAGGAGATTGTGAACATGGTGGACTATTTTTTACATTGTATAAATCAACATTCGAAAAATTATGTCGCGATGAAGAGTCGCGTGGACTCGTTCCATTTGCACTTGCAAAATGTACGGTGGTAAATAAAAAGTTTGAACCATGTCATAGTTATGAACTCGGAAGACATATGTGGACTTCTGTTGGTGATATGATCGGATATCAGGATAATAAAGAAGCTACGAATGCATTTTTCGTACAGACACCAGATGGTAAAACATGGGGTGATGCGAAAGTATGGGGATACTATGATAAGAGAGGTCACATTCATATGAAGGGTAGAATGGGAGATGAATTCCATTTATCTGGAGGAATTGAAATTCCTACGTTCCTTCTTGCAGATGCGGTATTACTCGATATTGATAATGTGTTGTCATGTGAAGTTGTCAATGTAAAGGACCTTGTGAATCAGACAGAAACACCGGTTGTACATTTTGAATTACAACCAGATGCTAAAGATTCTTTCGATCAAATCATGAATCGTATGGACGCTCGTATTCAGGAGTTGTTCCCAGAAGAATTAGCATCTAAGGTTGTTTATCGTCAACACACATTAGAAGAAGAATTCCCACTTACTGGATGCGGAAAGAGAAATGTTCCAGCTCTTGAGCAAGAGGGAGTCAGTGATCTTTGTTTTATACCAGAATCGAGAAAAAAATCACAAAAAAGGATCTTATAAATCCTTTTTTATTTAGTTTCAAGGAAAAAGATGATATAATGTTATAGAATAGAGGTGTGTGTATGACGATCGGGTTACTTATACCAGCAACATGTTTATTTTTTAGTATTTTATTAAACATCGTTTATTTTTCGAAAAATCGTTTAAATAATTTAGAAAACAAATTATACAAATTTATAGTTGTCTCCAACTTAGTTGCACTTGTCTTTGAATTTTTGAATACTTTTGCGTCGCAATATCCATCTACGGTGTTAAGTTTTTTCGTTTTAAAGACGTATTTGTTATTGTTGTTAGTATGGGTTACGGTTTTAGCAATTTATATGATCTGTATAGCAAAGAAAAGTCATAAACTTTTTGTACCTTTTTGGATGATCTCCATCGTATTAACAACAGTAATTACAATTATTTTACCATTTCAATTTTCGACAGGTAAATATGGACCTACAATCACGGGACCGGCAGTTGATTTTATTTATGTGGTTAGTACGTTGTATTGTGTAATATGTATCTGTACATTTGTTATTCAATTATATAAGCCAAATAATCGTAAGCTGATTCCGTTTTTCGTATATCTTGTCATGGGACTTTTCTTTTCCTTTGTACAGAAACATAACCCTGGAATCTTACTCATAACTCCAGTAGAGACGTTTATTACTTTTGTGATGTATTTTACAATCGAAAACCCAGATTTACATATGATTCAGGAATTAAATTTAGCAAAAGATCATGCAGAAAAAGCGAATAAAGCAAAGACGGACTTTTTATCTAACATGTCCCATGAGATTCGAACACCGCTGAATGCAATCGATGGTTTTAGTCAGGTCATGTTAGAAGAAACTGATATTCATACGATGAAAGAAGAAGCGTGTGATATTCGTATGGCGTGTCAAAATCTGATTGAATTGGTGAATGGAATTCTAGATATTTCTAAGATCGAATCGAATCATATTGAGATTGTGAATGCAGATTATGATTCTCATCAGATGTTGAAGGAAGTTACAACACTGGTATCGACACGTTTAGGAAATAAAAACATTGAATTTCGCACGAACTTTGATGAAAGTATTCCTCAAATCTTATATGGTGACGTTTCCAGAATAAAACAGATTCTTTTAAATTTACTTACGAATGCAGTAAAGTATACGAAAGAAGGATATATCGAATTTAAAGTAGATGCAGTGATCGATAAGAATCGTTGCCGTTTGATTTTTTCTGTAGAAGATAGTGGAGTAGGAATTAAGACGAGTGATATGGATAAATTATTTAATAAATTCGAGCGACTCGAAATGGAACGCCAGAGTACGATTGAAGGAACTGGTTTAGGACTTGCAATTACGAAGAGTTTAGTTGAATTGATGGGCGGAAAGATTCTCGTACAAAGCAAGTACGGAAAAGGGTCGAAGTTTACTGTTTCACTCGATCAAGAGATTAAACAGATGGCAGTTTCTACTAAGACTTCATTGAACGATATTCAGAAGTCGTATAAGCCAAATAGCACAGATGAAAAGGTAGTAAATTCAGAGATCACGTTTACAGATTTTTCAGATTGCAAAATCCTCATCGTAGATGATAATAATATCAACTTAAAAGTAATCGATAAACTATTGAAAGGATACCAACCTCAAGTAGTATTATTGAAAAGTGGGCAAGAGTGCATCGATCATGTTATGAATGGAGAAACTTACGATTTGATTTTTATGGACGATATGATGCCTAGAATGAGTGGGGTTCAAACATTTCACGAATTAGAGAAGATCGCTGGTTTCCATACCCCTGTTGTTGCACTTACGGCAAATGCGATCGAGGGAATGAAAGAAAAATATTTAAATGAAGGCTTTCAAGACTATCTATCAAAACCAATTGATAGAAAAGAACTCGATCGGATTTTGAAACAATATTTAAAAAAGAAGTAACGTACTTATTTGTCGTTACTTTTTTGAAACTCTCTTTTTATCCATGTCATGAGAATGAGGACGATTTTTTCCTGCTCTTGTTTAGTGAGCACTTTATTCTTAGGAATATGATACCATTTCATTAGACAATTGCGACAGCAAGTCGCAGTTGCGTGTTGTGCAATAAATACAGGATGTCCTTTCATCGGTGTCTGTTTTCCATCGTTTGAAATGGTTTGTGGCGCTAATCGAGTGCGTATAAAGTCGCGAGCATGAGATTCAATTTTGTCCCATCCTTGTTTTTCAATGTAGTCGATCTCTTTTTTAGAAAGATGAAATCGACTACGAAATTTAGATTGCCCCAGTCTATAAAATAAGGTTTCTATTGCATTCATATGATCACCTGATATGATTGTATCACAATATTATTTTTTGTGATATAATAGGTACACAAAAGAGGAGATTCTTGATGAAATTAAAAATATTTGAAAGATGGACTAAGATGCGTGCAGATATACAGCAGGAGAAAAATAGAGAAGAATACTTTCATCCAGTGATTTTACCTGAAAGAGGGTTTGTACTGTTGAAAGGTGAGTATATACCGCAAAAGATTAAAACAGAACAACACGAGGATGGAATAGAAGAAATCATTTCTAAAAATTTTGGAAGAGATGTGATCGATCGCATTCCAAAGGAGAAAAGGACGTTATATACTTATGAACAAATTTTATTAGAACGTGGTGCGGTCGTCTTTATCAATCGAACTTATGTAAATTTAGGAGAATATCAAATCGCACCGAAGAAAATACTTACATCTACAGGAACTTTAAATATTCCAAATGGAGTAGGAGGTCTCGATGGAAATCAGGCAAGTGGGTTATTGAAGTACATGAACGACTTTAAACGAATGGGAACGCTTGCAATCTATCAAGTGATGATCGATCCGAATACGAAAGAAAAGAGGTACCAGGATATGTTATTGTTTGAGTTAAATCAGCAACTTTCAGATCGTGTGTATTATTCGATGAAACAAGAACAAGAAATAATGCGACAAGAACGACAATTAAAGCTTTGATCGATATTTCAAAATAAAAAGTAGCGACTTGCTACTTTTCTATTTTTTCCTTTTAACTAAGCTATAAATTTCCTCGTGAATATCATCTATTTCTCTCATTTTATTACCAATATTACACTGCACTTTATCCCAAGAAAGATAGTCTGCTATAAACATAGCACTTTCATAAACTTTTTTCATAAAATTAAGATTATTTTCATGTATATCATTAGTAATTCCCTCGTTTTGTTTTCTAGCATTTCTCATTTCTGTAACAAGATCAAATGGCGCATGTAAGAATATAACATTATCAGGAGCTTTAATTCCGATTTTACGATATTCAAAATCAATCACATAGTCTACGAATTTTTTCTTTTGCTCTATTCCTTCAATTAAAGCCGATTGATAAATTAGACTAGATGTAGTATATCTATCGAGTAAGATAATTTTTCCTTGCTCATATAGTTGTTTTAAATTTGAAAACCATGTAATCCCTCTATCAGTTGCATATAAATTAGTGACAAAATATGGAGATAACTCATCAGGTTGTCCTAATTCTCCACTTAAATATTTTTCTACAGCGATCGCTTGATATGTTCCATAGGACGGAAAGTGATGATAAGCAATTTCCTGTCCATCATTTCGAAAGTGGTCGATTAACATTTTATATTGTGTTGTTTTACCCATTCCATCACATGCTCCTTCGATAACAATTATTTTTCCTTTTTCCATAAATTCCTCCTAGCTTATACTTCTCATTCCGTTCTTTTGTTATTGATACTTATTATTGTAACATATTTATTTTTTTAGATCATCATTTTATTATTTTTTAAACAAATGTTTGTTATAAATATATTCAGAAACGTTTCATAATGTGATGCCACCTTTATCTTTACAGATGAGGGGTGATGTGTGTGTAGTAAAGACTTTTTGATTTTATTTCGCATTGTTATTATCCGTTTTCTTATGACATTACTTTTTGTGATTTCAAAATAAAAGAGCACCTAATTTAAACTTTGAATTAAGTGCTCCATAAATTATTAAGTAACGTTCTGCTTTGCAATATTGAATGTTACTTGTACTTCTTCTATGCAAGTTTCCTTGACATATCCATAGTAATACGAGAACAACTTTTGCTAAGTTGCTTAACTACCAATCTGGTGCCGAATGACTGAATTGAACAGTCCTTTGATGCTTACCATGCATCTGTTTTACCACTAAACTAAATCGGCGTACATGTTTATTATATCATATTATGATCGATTGTCTAGTAGAATTATTTTCTCAATAATTACCATAAAAATATCCTTGTATTTTTGATGTGTTTCTTGTATAATAGCACACAAATCAAGAGGTGAGTAGTATGGACGGAAAGATGATACCAGGGTTATATGATGAATGCAAGAGGATAGAATTTCGAGATTTCCGAGACGAAGCAAACTACTCAGAACCAATTTCAATTCACGATTGTATGTATCAGGTGCGCGTGAGTTGTTATTATAATCAAAAGAAGAAGTTTACGTATCGATATGATTATACGAACGATAAAGAAATTTTGCGTCAAGCCGAGAAAACTCCAAACTTTGACTTAAGTCCTATGATTCAGGGACAGATTGATTCTGTGATGCAAAATCAAAAGATATTAGAAGTTCATTTATATAAAGATGAAAAATATAAAGATTTAGAGATCGTATTTGAAAATGGTTCACAGGTGTGTTACCATGGAAAACATTTCGTATCATTCTATCGCGATTTTTTAGAATCTTATAAACCATTAGAAGAAGCGAAAAAAATTGAAGTTTCTGCTAAAAATCAAGATCCATATATTATTCAAAAAGCATAAGGAAAGAGAAGTGAATCAAATCATTTCTTTTTTATTTTCACTGACAATTCCTGTACATAATGCATATTATCTGATATACTGATAGATGGCAAAGGAGGCAAGTTCATGTCGAAGCTTGTACGAGTAGAGGATATTGTAAAAGTAGTAGGAATGAAAAATTATATCGCCTCTTTAGAAATGTTGGAGACAAATTTGTCTTATCGCGGATATCAATTAAATGAAAAAAAGGAAGCTGTTTTAGAATTTTTATATTCTGCGAAAGAGAAGGCGATTGTTCACATTACGATTGATAAAAAAAGGAACATCAAAGCGATTCAATGTGATTGTGAACATTTTAATCAGGATGTATATTGTCCGCATGTCGCACTTGCGATTAAGTATTTGTTTTCGGATGAAACTTTAGTGAATCATTTGATTCAAAGATTGAATAAAGAGCAGGATGATGGTTTTAATCGATTGTTGTTTACGACGATGAAAGAAGAGAAGATAAAAAAGCCTCTTCGAATTTCTCTTGGGCTAAAACAAATCGATCGTTACGAACCATTTATCTATGAATTGCAAGTTAGAGTTGGTGATCGAAAAGAATACTTATTAAAAAGACAATTGGAAGAATTTATTACATCGTATGGAAAAGAAGATGTCGTGATTCCAATTGGGAAAGAATTTACATATGATAGTAAAGAATATACGGTTGCAAAACAGGATGAGCCGGTGATGGAATTTTTAAAGATGTACGTAGATAGTCAGATGACATCTAAGGCGTTTTATACATATGCCAGAAGAGAAATTAGTTCGATTACAATTTCTAAAAGCACGTTATCTCATGTTCTTGGATTATGTAAGAATCGTAAGTTTTACGTCGATCAATTAGGAAAGAAAACTGTATGTGATGGAATATCGGATCAGTTTCATCTCGATGCGTCTTTATTAGACGAGAACGCCAAAGTACGATTATCTATGGAATATGGAGACATCGTTCCACTTACCGAAGATTACGAGTATATTCTAAGTGATGGTGTTTGTT
>USET01000012.1 GCA_900553765.1 uncultured Mycoplasmatota bacterium | reverse complement strand
CATTGTCACTATAATCGTATTCATAGTTTAATTTAATTTTATTATCACTTGCCCAAGTGATAACTTTCGCAATGGTTTGGTTAGAAAAATCTTGAATATAAGCTTGTTGTGGCAATATGAGAAGGTTAGCTTTCACTGCTATATGAAAACCGATAAAAGCAACTAAGATAAATGTTGTAAAAATCGTCATCTTTTTTTTCGCCGAATCTTTTGTAATCAAACTTGTTAAGATAAAGAATATTGCAAAAGCGCTGATGAGCGAACTATTTATAATGATGAATAATTGATCGATTTGATGGAATGAATCATAAATACTATAGCCAAGGAATCCAGCAACTAACAAGAAAATAAGGCATAGATAGAATTTAGAAAAATTTCCCCAGCCTTTTTTTGAGGTTGGTTTCTGATGATCAGTTGTGGCAGACTGTTGTAATGATAGTCGTTTTGTATCCTCTAGATCTTTCTTGATTTCGTTCATCTGTTGTTGTTGCAATTTCATCGTGTCTTCTAGTCTTTTTATTTCTGGATGAATTTCGTTGGCTTTTTGTTTTTCTCTTTCCTTTTGTTCTTTTTTCATTCTTTTTCTCTTATTTTTCTCTAGCTCTTTGATCAGTTGATCTTCGAACTTTTTTTGTTTTGCTCTTTTTCTTTTTTCTTTACGACTCATAATTTCTGTAAATGAATTGTCATCGTTCGCAAGAGAGTTTATGAGTTCTTTTTTTCTATTACTATCCATATGATCACCTTACAATATTATATCGTATTTTGTCAAAATAAGAAAGGAAAATGACTTGAAAAACTTTGTAGTATACATTTGATTGATATCTAGGTTTTTTAGAAAAAAAGAGTGTGTTATAATAAAGATAATAAATGAGGTGGACAAAATGAAATGGAATACGGTAAAAGAGGTCTATGAACATATTAAAAATCCGCTAGAATATGAGGATGTTTTGACCTTTTTAGAGTCGCTCTATGAAAAAAGTGCGATGCCAACGATTGATGCGAATGACTTTATCCTTAATACTCCTCGAGATGTAAATATCGAAAGTGCATTATTAGATTGGCAGCTGGAGAAAAAGAAATCTGATATGATGGGATCATCACAGTTAGAAGCTTATTTGTGGAATCTTTGGCGTCAGTATATTTTAAACTCCAATAGAGAAGAAGTACAAGAACTTCAAAAACAATTATCCAAAATTACATTTCCTTGTGCGAAAGAGGAGTTGGAGGTGCTTAAGCAATGCCCAAATTTTGAAAAATATATTTGGGAAAGGGAATCGTCAGGAACAGAAGCGCGTTTTCTTTGTTCATGGAATTTACATGCGCATAATGAAAAGCCAATGTCAATCCAACATCAATTGATGTTAAATTTAGACCCAAGTGATATCGCACCTGTAATATATGAGTTTATTTCGTATTGCGAGGAAATGAAAATACCATATTATATTTGGTTACCGAAGGAAACAAGTCAAATCCGTATGCTTGAAATTGGATCGGATCATGAGAATCTATGTACATACCTAGAAATATTAAAAAAAATTCAAAAAGAGAATCCAAAGATAGTAAAACGATGTGGACACCCTCCTGTTTTTAGTGGCAGAATTGATGAGTGGATTGGGTATGTGTCTGTTGTTGCGGGTACGTCTCCACATACATTATTAAGAATGCAAGAAAAAAGATTGGAGCAGTGTTTTCATGAACTTACTTTGGAATGTTTAAACTGGTTACAGGAAAATAAAACGGGAAAAATGATGGATGATAAAGAGAGGGAAGTTACAGTATACGAATACTTAACACAAGCTCAGACTTTAGCAACCAAAGGAGATCTGGGTTATGTTATGAGGCAACATTATACTGAGATTGCACAGTGTTTTCCGAAATTAAGAAAGATGTGGCGTGAGAAGTTGCAAAAGTCATTCCGTTCCTCTCGCTTATGGGATGAAAAAATTTGTTTTCGTCCAGAAATAAAGAATATTGTAGCGAAGGATTATATGGAAGAGGTGCAATGCCAAAACTTCTTTGAACGACATCCACAGGAGCCGTGGGATACATATTATTTAACTCGTATGTTGCCAGAAAGTCTACAAAAGAAACAAGTATTGTTTCCAAATGGAACGAAAGGGGAATTACAGAAATACATAGACGATGTTATGGTGAATTATATTCCGAGAGGTGGACAACTTCAATTATGGAATGGAGAGATGATGCGCATGGATCAATTTGTCAAAGATATTGTTTTGTTTCAAGGACAATATCAATACCATGGAGATATAGAAAAAATGGTATCTTCATTGGTAAATGTAGAGCGTTTTCATGATTTTCCTTTTCAGGAAGAGAATCTTAAAGAACAAAGCGAAGCGCCGGTTCGCCATGCAAAAGAAAGTACAATATTGAAAAGAATGTATCAACTATTGATGCAAATGAGACCGAATCAATTAGAAAGTTACGCTTGTTCGCAAAGTGGATTAGAAAGTATAAAAGAATTGCAGGCGATGGAATTAACAGAAGAGAAGGATATTCAATTGCGAAATGAAATGATTGAAATATTGCAATCAGAACAGAAGAGAAAACCGAAAAAAATGTAATACGTTTGTATAGTATAAGTATGATATATAATAGGAAAAGAATTGCGTATTCTATTAAAATATAGTATAATTTTTGTGCGAATTAAAACCGGGAGGGATACTATGATAGAAAGATTACAAGCGATCGAAGCGCGTTATCAAGAAATAACAGAAGAAATAATGAAGCCGGAAAATATTTCAAATGTAAAGAAGACATTGGAATTGACAAAGGAGCAGGCAACTTTAAAAGAAGCCTATGAAGCTTATCAAGAATATAAGAAAATACTTTCAGGGATTGAAGAATCTAAAGAGATGTTACACGATCCAGAACTAGGAGAAATCGCGAAAGAAGAATTAGCTCTATTAGAAGATAAAAAAGCTAAGATGGATAAAGAATTAGAGATTATATTACTTCCAAAAGATCCAAATGACGGAAAAAATGTTATCGTAGAAATTCGTGGTGCAGCTGGTGGAGATGAAGCGAACATCTTCGCGGGAGATTTATACCGTATGTATACGAAGTATGCCGAAAAAGAAGGATGGAAAACGGAGGTTTTGGAAGAGTATCCTTCAGAAGCTGGTGGATATTCTTTGATCCAATTCATGGTAAAAGGAGATAACGTATATTCTAAATTAAAATACGAATCAGGAGCACACCGAGTACAAAGAGTTCCAGAAACAGAAACACAAGGGCGTGTTCATACATCGACGGCGACAGTCTTAGTGATGCCAGAAGCTGACGAAGTAGATTCAGAACTAGACATGAATGATGTTCGAGTAGATATTACTCGTAGTAGTGGTTGTGGAGGACAAGGAGTAAATACGACCGATTCGGCAGTTCGTTTAACTCATATTCCAACAGGACTTGTCGTTTATTCACAGACAGAGCGTTCTCAAATCAAAAATAAAGAAAAGGCAATTAAAATCTTACAAGCACGTCTTTACGATTTGAAGATGCAAGAACATGAAAAAGAAGTCGGTGCGGAACGTAGAAGTAAGATCGGAACGGGAGATCGTAGCGAAAAAATACGTACGTATAACTATCCACAAAATCGTGTAACGGATCACCGTATTGGATTTACATTAAAACAATTAGATCGTGTTATGGAAGGTAATTTACACGAAATCATCGATGCTTTGATTAACGAGGATCAAGCGAGAAAATTAAGAGGAGAAGAATAAATGGCTCGATAAAAGAGTCATTTTGATTATCAGAATGAGTGATTTAGAGTATTTAAAGAAATATGGAAATCCTGAGACTTTTACAGAAGATGTGAAACGTCTCGAAACGGGGGAACCTGTGCAATATATTGTAGGAAATGTGGATTTTTATGGAAATTTGATCGAGGTAACACCCGATGTGTTAATTCCTAGATTTGAAACAGAAGAGTTAATTTATCGTGTGGTTTCGTATTATAAAAAAAAGAATCGAACACCAGAGAGAATTTTGGATTTAGGAACCGGAAGTGGTTGTATTGCAATCACATTAAAAAAAATATATCCAGATGCAGAAGTGACTGCGGTTGATCTTTCACCTGACGCTTTAAAAGTAGCGCGAAGAAACGGGACGTTAAACGAAGTTGAAATTCGTTGGTTAGAAGGAAATTTTTTGAATCCAGTTGAAGGAGAATATGATTTAATTATTAGTAATCCACCATATATCGATCCAGAAGAGCCTATCGAAGATAAAGTAGAGAAGTATGAACCAGCACTGGCATTATATGCAGATCATCATGGACTTTCTTGTTACGAGGAGATATTAGAAAAAGTTTCCTACTATATGAAGAAAGATTCGGTACTTGCTTTTGAAATAGGATATTTACAGAAAGATCCATTAATAAGTATTGCAAAGCAAAATTTGAATGATCGAGAGATTTCAGTGGAACAGGATATGAGTGGAAGAGATCGCTTTCTAATTGTGACACCAAAAAAGAAACAGCTATGATTCTGTTTCTTTTTTTGCTTCGAGAAAAAATAGAAGAGCGATATAAATGCAAACTGCTGGATAAAAGAGAACATGTCCTGATGTTGTAGCAATAGCAAAAAATAAGACGAGTGCGAAATATCCGTTCTTCGTTAGTTTTTTGTTTTTTAGATAGTAGACGAACATGGTGATATAACTTGCAATTCCGACGATTCCAAAGCGGAACCATAGATCAAACCAATCGATTTCTACTAGTTTTTGATCAGATAAATTTCCGAGTCCAAATATTTTATCTGCTGCAGAAGTAGAACGGTATACTTCATAGTTATCTTGAATAAAATCGAGTCGATCATTAAAGATGACTTTGTTAATTCCGTGATAAGAAAATAGCTCTTGTACTTCATCGACGTGAAAAAACTTTGCTTGAATCAACATGTTTTTATAGACATTTGTAAAAGTAAAGGCATAGATTGAACCACATAGGATGACAATTGTAATCAATGTAGAAGCAACCTTCTTTTTAACGGACAAACCGGAAAATTTTCGATAGAGAAACGGAAATAACTTGACGAGTAGAACGAAGAGGCATCCGAATAGTAAGATTTTTGTTCCGACGATGAGAGCTGCAAGAATGACTTCGATGATAACGAAAATAAGAGCTCGTTTTTTTGGAAGTGTTTCCAAATAAGAAAGAATAATTGGGAACAATCCAATAATAATAGCACTGATTTCATTGACGGATAAAAATAATCCACTAAATCCACCTTTCCGATCTCCAAATCGATAGGAATCTAGTCCTGTGTTGGTAAGAAAAGTAAGAATAATAACGTTGATATATACGAGATAGACTATCGTTAGATGTTTCTTTGAAAAAGAAAATTCATCTAGATGGAGAAAGAAATATCCAAAGATAGGAAGATAGATCCATTTAAATAGTAGGTCTAAGTTTTCCCCCAGTCGATCTTGAAAGTAAAAATGGAGTACAAAACACAAAAAAATAGAAAGAATACAACATAGAAATTTATAGTGTTTTGTCAGTATCAGATAAATAAGTGCTATTACGAGACTTAGTCCACGAATAACTGTACTAAGAGGAATTTCTGGAAGCAACGTAACACTCATATCTAAAAATGGTTGTGCAAATAGAAAAATGAAAATATAGTATTTTAGATAGATTAGACTTTTTTGCTTCATGGTACACCTCTTTTATTATTTGTTAACATCATATCATATCTTCCTCAAAAAGCATAGTATTTAAAAGGTTTGGAATTGCAAAAACAGGGCGGAAAGCTTGCATTACCATAGAATATGTTTTATAATATGAGTGATGGAAGTGGGAGAAAGAATGGAAAAAAAGATCTGTTTTGTTATTATAAATTACAATGATTTTGAAACGACTTCACAACTTTTGAATAACATCAAAGATTATAAATGTTTAAAAGAAATTGTAGTTGTTGATAATAATTCGACCGATAATTCTCTAGAAAAGTTGAAAGAGTTTGAAAGTAATCAAATCACTATAATTAAAAATAGTAGCAGGCACTTTGCTTCTGGATTAAATGCGGGAGCCAAATACTTAATTAAAAAAGTAGGAAAATGTAATGTCATTTTTTCTAACTCGGATGTCATCATTAAAGGTGAGGAAGACTTAAAACGACTTTCATCAGACATAGGTAAGAAAAAAATTGGAGTGATTGCTCCAGTGATTGAAGAACATGGCAATTTGAATCGAGGATGGAGACTTCCGTCTGCGAATTCGGAAATCCTGTTTAACTTACCACTTATTAGCCGTTATTTTAAAAAGAAGAGGTTACAATATCACGAGTCGCATTATCAAGATGATATTTCATTTGTCGACGTTGTGTCTGGATGCTTCTTTATGGTAAGTAGTGATCTATTAAAAAAAGTTAATTTTTTTGACGATCAAACATTCTTATATTACGAGGAACAAATATTTTCAACTAAAGTAGCAGCAACGAACTACAGAATAGCAATTGATAATCGTGTTCGCGTGATACATAATCATTCGGTAACGGTAGATAAGAATGTCAACAAAATTAGAAAATATCGGATATTAAAATCCAGTCAGAGGTATTATGTAAAAGAATACCTGAAAGCAAATGTATTGCAGATGGCATTGTTATATATGACGAACAAATTATCTTTGGGAGTGTTATATGTAAGATGCTTATTTAGGAGGAAAAAATGAAAGGAATTATTTTAGCTGGAGGAAGCGGAACAAGACTTTATCCAATCACAGAGGGTATCAGTAAGCAGTTGATGCCTGTGTATGACAAACCGATGATTTATTATCCACTTGCTACACTTATGCTTGCTGGAATCAAAGAGATCTTGGTGATTACAACACCAGAAGACCAGGCTTCATTTCAAAAGTTATTGAAAGACGGAAGTCAATTTGGAATTCATATTTCCTATACTGTACAACCATCTCCAGATGGACTTGCTCAAGCGTTTATACTAGGAGAAGAATTTATTGGTGACGATGCTTGTGCTATGGTACTAGGGGATAATATTTTCTATGGAAATGGATTTAATGAACTTTTAGAAAATGCAACGGAAAATGCAAAACGTGGAAAAGCTACGATCTTTGGAAATCAAGTAAAAGATCCAGAACGTTTTGGAATTATGGAATTAGACGCAGACAACAACGTGTTGAGTGTAGAAGAAAAACCAGAACACCCAAAATCAAATTATGCGATTACAGGGTTGTACTTTTATCCAAAAGGAATTCCTGCTAAGGCAAAAATGGTAAAACCATCTGCTCGTGGGGAATTAGAAATTACGACACTCAATGATATGTATTTACAAGAGGGTGATCTAAAAGCAGAATTATTAGGAGAAGGATTTACTTGGTTTGATACGGGAACATTTGATAGCCAATTAGATGCTGCTAATATGATTCGTACGATTGAAAACAATAAAGACAAAGTAATTTGTTGTCCAGAGCAAATTGCTTATTATCGCGGATGGATCACGAAAGAACAACTAGATGAAAGAGCAGAATTACTAAAGAAAAACTCATACGGAAAGTATTTGAAAAAAGTAATTAGAGAGACGAAGTAATACCATAGAAAGAAGGATATCAATGGAATTTATTAAAACAGAGTTAGAAGATTGTTATATTATCAAACCAGATCGTTTTGGTGATGATCGTGGATATTTTAGTCCTTTCTTCATGCAAGAAAGCTTAGATAAAAATGGGATTGGGTTTGATGGTGTTGTACAAGCAAATCGTTCGAAAAGTACGAAAGGTGTAGTACGTGGGTTACATTTCCAGAAGGATCCAAAATGCCAAGCAAAAATTGTTGAAGTTATTCAAGGAAAAGCAATCGATGTCGTTGTCGATATTCGAAAAGGTTCTCCTTCTTATGGAAAACATCTCGCTGTATTGTTAACACCTGAAAATGGACACCAATTATTTGTACCACGTGGTTTTGCACATGGATTTGTAAGTTTGGAAGACAATACAATTTTCCAATATTTAGTAGATAATGATTATGCGCCTGAATTAGAAGCAGGAATTTTGTGGAACGATCCAGATTTAGGAATCGAATGGAAACAAATTTTTAACGAATATGCAATTGAAGAACCATTATTATCTGAAAAAGATCAAAAACATAAGACTTTAAAGATGAGTCCAACTTATTTTGAAAGGAAGTAAATATGAAATATTTAATTACCGGTGTAAAAGGACAATTGGGGTATGATATTGTAAGAGAATTAGAGAAGAGAAATGAGCACGAGTACCTTGCTTTGGATGCGGCTGAGATGGATATCACAGATCAAGATAGAGTAAGAGAAGTGATTACGGAATATCAACCAGATGCCATTTTTCACTGTGCTGCCTATACTGCAGTAGATAAAGCAGAAGATAATGTAGAGGCATGTGAAGAAGTTAACGTAGAAGGTACTAGAAATATCGCCGAAGCAGCACGCGAGGTAGATAGTAAGTTAATTTATCTTTCTACAGACTATGTATTTGACGGAACAAAAGAAGGAATGTATACGCCTGAAGATCCAACGAATCCAAAAAGTGTTTATGGAAATACGAAATATTTAGGAGAGTTGGAAGCTTTAAAAGTATTAAAACACTATATCGTAAGAATTTCATGGGTATTTGGAATTAATGGTCATAACTTTATTAAGACGATGTTAAAACTAGCAGAGACTCACGATGAAGTAAGTGTTGTATCAGATCAAATCGGAAGTCCAACTTACACAGTGGATTTAGCACGTTTACTTGTCGATATGGCACATTCTGATCGCTATGGAATTTATCATGCGACAAACGAAGGAGAATGCTCTTGGGCTGACTTTGCAGAGTACATTTTTAAAGCAAATGGAAAAGATACAAAAGTAAATCATATCACGAGCGAAGAGTATCCACAGAAGGCATATCGTCCTAGAAATTCTAGATTGTCAAAAGATAAGTTAGTAGAAAATGGATTTGACAGATTGCCAACTTGGCAAGATGCTGTAGATAGATATAGTGAAGAATTAAATAAAGTTTATGTGAAAGGAGCAAAATAAATGAAGTTTTTAGTAACTGGTGGAGCTGGATTTATCGCGAGTAATTATCTTTACTATGTGACGGAAAAATATCCAGAAGATACGTTTGTATGTTTAGATGCGTTAACATACGCAGGAAATTACAATAGTATCAAACCATTAGAAGAAAGAAGTAATTATAAATTTGTAAAAGGAGATATTACGGATAGAGAATTTATCGATAAGTTATTTGCAGAAGAAAAATTTGATGTCGTTATCAACTTTTCAGCTGAATCACACGTAGATAACTCTATCAAAAATCCTGGAATCTTTTTACAGACAAATATTATTGGAACACAAGTTTTAATGGATGCGTCTTTAAAATATGGAGTAAAAAGATATCATCAAATTTCAACAGATGAAGTATATGGTGATTTACCATTAGATCGTCCAGATCTATTATTTACAGAACAAACACCACTTCACGCATCTAGCCCATATTCTGCAAGTAAGGCAAGTGCTGATTTACTTGTTGGTGCTTACCATAGAACATTTGG
Organism: uncultured Mycoplasmatota bacterium; assembly: GCA_900553765.1. GTDB lineage: Bacteria > Bacillota_I > Bacilli_A > RF39 > UBA660 > Fimihabitans > Fimihabitans intestinipullorum. Next base: position 5,239 of record USET01000012.1, on the reverse strand, counting down.
GTTACCTGCAACGATTAGTAGATGTTCTAATAACTATGGACCATATCAATTCCCAGAAAAATTGATTCCAGTTGTTATTAGTAAGGCATTAAAAGAAGAGAAAATTCCTGTATATGGAACTGGTGAGAACGTACGTGATTGGATCCATGTTCACGACCACAATACTGGAATTGATATGATTGTTAGAAATGGTAAAGTAGGAGAGGTCTACAATTTAGGTGGACATTCTGAAAGAACCAATTTAGATGTTGTAAAGACGATTTTAAAACAATTGGGAAAAAGCGAAGACTTAATCGAATTTGTATCAGACCGCAAGGGACATGATTTACGTTATGCAATTGATTCTTCTAAGATCGAAAGAGAATTAGGATGGGAACGTACTTATACGTTTGAAGAAGGAATTAAAGAAACAGTAAACTGGTATGTAGAACATCAAGGTTGGATCGATAACATCCTATCTGGTGAATACAAAAATGCCCATGCGAAAACATTGAAAAAACAATAAAAAGATAGCGCTGCTATCTTTTTATTTTGCTATAGAAATGAAGGGGAAAGGGTGTTATTCTCTACGAATTTATGTTATAGTAATATAAGAGGAATAATAGGGGCAACAATGGAGGAGTTTATGGAAAAAGTAAAGAGAAAAGAAAGAGAGTCAAACTTCGAATTATTGCGTATTATTTCGATGTTTATGATCGTGTTGTGGCATGTACTATGCACGATGGGTGGATATGATAAGACGACGGGAACTTTAAGATTTATTTTTATCTTAATTATGTGCATTATCGTTGTTCATGTCAATTCGTTTGTGTTGGTAACAGGATATTTTTCGACGAAGAAAACATCAACTTGGAAAAAAGCAATCTCTCTGATAGGACAAATGTGGTTTTATAAGATTGTATTAGCTTTGATTACTTTTTTCTTGACGGACGAAATGACAGTTTTTCAGTTTGTTCAGGAATTAACACCACTAGATCTAATTAGAAATTATTGGTTTATCGATGTTTATATTTTGTTGTTATTTTTTATTCCGTATATCAATATTTTAATTTCTAAAATAAGTCAAAAGCAGTATCGTCAATTGCTTGTCATCTCATTTGTCTTGTTATCGGTGCTTCCGTTTATCACAAGTCAAGCAATGGTGGCTCACAATGGATATGATATCGTACAATTTATTTTTCTATATTTAATAGGGGCTTATTTGATGAAATATCCAATTGAAAAGAACGAGCATTTTAAAAATGTGTCCAAAAATAAAATTCAAATTTTTACGATACTGATTTTCGTTTTATGTGTATTCTTTCAAGTGGCTTTATATTATTTGTCCCTTGATTTACTTGAAACGACAAGCCCGTTTTTAAAGGATGCTGGAGAAGCATTAAATTCAGGACGTTTATTAATCGGAATATTTACGTACAATAGTCCATTAGTTATGATTCAAAGTGTTGCCTATTTTATGTTTTTTAGAACGCTTACGATTAAAAGCAGGGTGATCAATTACGTGGCAGGACTTACATTTGGTGTATACTTGTTACATGAAAACTTCTACTTTAGAAATTTCTTCATGTATGAACCATTTGATGTCGGACCGTATATGGATGGAAAGTTTATGGTTGTATACGTCTTATTTACGGCACTTGTTATTTTTGTCGGATGTCTAGTTGTCGAAGCAATTAGAAAATTGTTAGCGAAAATATGTAAGTATATTAAACCGTTACAATCAATGAAGAAAAAAGCGATCGATTATATAGAAGCTGTTTAATTTTTGTTGGATGTTATGTACTATGTTATAATGTGAAAGGGTATGGTGATAGGATGAAAAAAAATAAAAAGATTATATTTTTTGGAGTTTTGTTATTCGCTTTCATGTTATGCATTCCGGGAGTAAAAGCAAAGACGAGAACGTCGATGTACATTGAATCTCCACAGCCAAATACCGTAGTAGGGCGCAATGTCATCATTGGTGGATGGCTCATGACAGATAGCAATCATCCAGATATTCATATATATGTAGATAATCAAGAATTATCTGTAGCACTTAACCGTTTTGCACGTGGTGATGTTGTAAATGCAAATCCAGGGTTCCAAAAGAATCAAAACAATAATCAACCAGGTTTTAATACAATGGTTGATTTATCTGCCTATATGGATGGAAATCATATATTGACAATCAATGTCGTCGATTCATATACCGGAGAAGTGTTATATCAGTATAGTTCTTATTTCACATTACAGAAATCGAAAACTATACTACATTTGGAAACACCAGCACAACAAGCCACATGGAAAAATGAAGCCGTGGTTGGTGGATGGTTGATGAGCAGTAATCCGTATGCACAGATTGAATATTATTTAAACGGGAAAAAAGTGAATGCAACAACGACGAGAGGGAGTCGACCTGATGTTTTAGCAGCAATTAAAGGGTATGGAGATGCTACTACAAATCCAACACCTGGCTTCTACTCTATCTTCGATATAGATGATCAGAAAGACGGTAATTATTTTTTAGAAGTTAAAATTGTAGACCGAAACAATGGAGAAGTCTTAACGGGCGATTCTAGAAATGTTACAGTCAAAAAATACGATGGAAATATGACTTTGGAATCACCTAAAATTAGTGCAGTGGGAAGTCACGTAACGGTTGGTGGTTGGACTTTAACTGAGAATAAAGATGCATCGTTAGAAATTTATGTAGATGATAAAAAAGTGGATGCGAATATCGTTAGAGTCGATCGACCAGATGTGTTTCAGGTAATGGGAGATGCATATGGTGGCAAAGTTACGAATGGACAACCAGGATTTCAAGCGACGATTGATTTAACTCCATTTCAAAATGGAAACCATGTGATATCTGTACGTGCGATCAATCCGAAAACAGGAGAAGTCATTTGTAGAAGCGATAAAAATATTACGCTCGATCTTTATCAAACGCATATCAACTTAGATTTACCGAAAGTAACGCAAGTAGAAGATCATACAGTTAAGATAGACGGTTGGTACTTATCAGCTTATCGAAACAATGAATTAAAAATTTTGATAGATGGAGTCGAAGTGACAGGAAATATCTCTAGATGGGAACGACCTGATGTACATGCTGCGATGAATCAAGGGTATGGTGGAATCGATACCAATGCGAAACCGGGATTTACCGTAGATGTTGATATGAAACAATATAAAGATGGAGAACATACAGTCAAGATCATGGTGCTCAATCGTGATAATCAAGCTGTATTGAAAGAAGTTACTAGAACGTTCTATTTGAAAAAATACGAAAGTAATTTAACTGTTGAACAGCCGACACAAAATGTCAAAGATACGATGACAGTAAGTGGTTGGGCATTAGCCAATACGAAAGAAAAAGAAATTGAAGTTGCAATCGATGATCAAAAAATCGATAGTGAGATTACTTATATTGAGAGAGATGACGTCCACGATGTGATGAATGGTGGTTATGGTGGAATTACTTACACACCAAAACCTGGTTTTTATGCGAACATCGATATGAAACAGCATAAAGATGGATGGCATGTACTAAGCGTTCGATTGATCGATAAAAATACACAGGAAATTATCATTTCAAAAAATGTTAAAATTTATTTGAAAAAATATGAAGGAAAAATCATTTTAAATCGTCCGGAACCAGAACAGACTGTAAACCGTTCTATGGCTATTTCAGGATGGGATGTATCGAATGCGGTAAATAAGACAACTAGAGTATTGATCGACGGAGTTCTTCAAAATGTCGAACTTACACGGAGTGAGTCTGAAGATGTGATTGCAGCAATTGGAGATAACTACGGTGGACTTGCGACAAATTCAAAGCCATTCTTCCGTGGAACACTTAATATGGAAGGGTTTAAAGATGGCAAACATACAATCACAATTCAGACTGTCGATTTGATTACAAATGATGTGATTCAATCGTTAGATAGAACTTTCTATCTGAAGAAATACGATGGAATTGTCAATTTGGAAGCTCCGCATTCAAACTTACTCAATGAAGACGTACTTTTCGTAGGAGGATGGGCACTTTCAGAACTACCAGGTTCTTACATCAAAGTATATGTAGATGGTGTTGATCAAAATGCAACGATGGCATATGGACCTAGACCTGATGTCATAGCATCTGTTCCTGGATATGGTGGCGCTGCAACGAATCCGACTCCAGGGTTTGCAACCAACATAGATATATCTAAGTTACCAGAAGGACGTCATAAATTGACAATTAGATGGTATTCTAAATTAAATGAGCTTTTAGATGAAACGACAAAAGAGGTAGTATTATACGATAATATTTATTTTGGAGTCGATGTATCAAGCTATCAAAAAGATATTAATTGGCAAGCAGTCCGCAACGATGGCATTTCGTTTGCCATTATCCGAGCTGGATATCGAGGATATGGAACGGGTGAGATTGCAGAAGATCCGAAATTTTATCAAAATTTAATTGGTGCAAGAGATGCAGGAATAGATATTGGTGTTTATTTCTATAGTCAGGCAATTACAGTACAAGAGGCAATCGAGGAAGCTGATTTCGTAGTGAGTCGTTTAAATGCTTATCAAGCGGGAGGCTTAGTGAAATTACCAATCGTGATCGATACAGAATTTACTGGTACGAATGCGGGAAGAGCAGACTTTTTAACGACACAGCAACGTACGATTATCGTAAAAGCGTTTATGGATCGAATTACTAGTTATGGTTATAAACCGATGGTATATTCAAACAAATCATTTTTAGAGTTGAATTTAGATATGAGTCAACTTCCAAATTATGAGGTGTGGTTAGCGCATTATACATCTAAGGACGATCCGTTATCTCACCCAAGTTCCTATAATGGTCCATATGAGATATGGCAATATACTTCAGAAGGAACTGTTGCTGGAATCTCAGGTGTTGTAGATCGAAATATTGCTTATAAAAAATATTAGAGAGTGTGATATCTATGAAGTTATGTGGTGTTGTAGTTTTATTTCACCCTGAAGAAGATGTGATAGAAAATATAAAGACGTATATAGGTGAATTAGACCGCTTATATATTATTGATAATAGCGAAGAAAGTCATCGAGATTTATTTACGATGAAGAAAGCAAAATATATTCAGAACGATGAAAATAAGGGAATAGGGTTTGCCTTAAATCAGGCCGCTCAATTCGCAAATGAAGAGGGATATCGATATCTTTTGACGATGGATCAGGATAGCCGATTTGAAGCAGAGGGACTAAAAAAAATGAAAGAAGA
>USET01000011.1 GCA_900553765.1 uncultured Mycoplasmatota bacterium | reverse complement strand
GCTTAAAAGTTCAAGATGAATCTGATAGTAAAGAGGTTTTGAAAGTTCCAGATGCTGCTTACTTGAGACAGACGGGAAGATTTTATTTAGAGGTTGGATATAATGAGTTTTTTGCATTAGGACAATCTGCTTGGTGTGGAGATAAATATTATCCTTCCGAGCGTATTATCAAACATATTGATCATAGTGTTGATTTTATAGATGAAAGCGGGAATGATATTAAGACTGCTCAAATTTCTAGTGGAGTCGTAAAACAAGCGATGGGAGATCAATTGACTGCAATTTTAAATGTGGTGATATCAGTAGCTAATCAAGTAAATAAACACGCTAGAAAACTATGGCTGGAAAATATTTCTGATTTTATCTTAGAGGAGGATTTGAGTAGGAAATACCATGTAGAGTTTTCTCTCGATGTACCACGTGCAGTTATTGGAGAATATGATGCTCCAGAGCAACAAAAACAAGGTGTTGTTATATATGATTATTTAAAAGATGGAAATACTATTATCTATGGTACAGATGGAATGGAAAGAGAGTTATTCTTAAATACACTGTTATATTCTACAATGAAGCATTATTCTTCATCAAAAGTTCAATTTTATATGATTGACTATGGATCTGAATCGATGAGAAATTACCTTTCATCTCCTCATGTAGGAGGAATTGTATTCGCATCAGAAGATGAAAAATACTATAACTTACTGAAAATGCTTCGTGAAGAAATTCAAGATCGAAAGCGTATTTTACGTGACTATGGTGGAGATTATCGTAATTATTTAGATGCTAAAAAAGAAGATGTACCAATACAGGCAATCATTATCAATAATTTTGACTCTATCTATGAGAATCATCCTGATATTTATGAATTATTACCAGAATTAGTGCGTGATTCAGAACGGTATGGAATTGTATTTATTTTCACAGTGAATTCAGTTAACTCTCTTCCAAGTAAAATTGCGCAAAATTGTAAGAATCTTTACGCTTTCCATGTAAAAGATAGTGATGAGTATACTTCAATTTTCAGCCAAAGAACACGAGTGACACCACGGGATGTCATTGGAAGAGGGTTATTAAATATAGATGGCATTCACGAATTTCAAGTAGCGAATGTCTTTAATGCAGAAGAGAATCGTCATGTAAAACTTATGGAATTTTTAGAAGAACAGAAGACAAAAAACGAAGTAGTAGCGAAACGAATTCCAACGCTTCCAGATGTGATTACTCTAACGGATATTCAAGAATATATTACGAATATTCACCGTGTTCCGATTGGTATTATGAAAAGTGATTTGCAAGTTTGTTATGTCGATTATTTAAGTAATTTAGGAAACATTGTAACGTCGTTGAAGTTAGAAAACACAATGCATTTTATCTGTAGCTTGTCTATGATTTTAGAGCAAATGAAAGGTGTTCATACTATGCTTTGGGATCCTACTGCTAGCTTAATGAACTATAGCAAGTGTTTTTATCAATATTATCATCAGAGTTTCAATGAGATGTTAGAGGAACTCATTGCCTCTTTGGAACAATCTAGCAAATTAGAAACTAAACCACAGTTGGTGATCTTCATATACGATTTTGATAAGTGGGTGTCAAAGATAAATGATACCAGTCGTCTTTCTACTTTTGCACAAAAGTTAAGAGAATACGAAAATGTATCTGTGATTATTGCCGACGCCGCAACAAAAATAAAAAAATATGTATTTGAACCATGGTTTACAAGTATCTTTAATGTAAATCAAGGGGTATGGATCGGCAGAGGTATTTCAGATCAGGGATTATTGCATTTATCAAATGTAACTCGTGAGATGACGGCAAATTATAAAAACGATATGGGATATTTTGTCGATGATGGATTAGCAACTTTATGTAAGTGGATTGATTTTCTCACGTCGGATGAAGTAGGTGAAGAAGATGAAAAATAAAGTATTGATTCGATTAACTGTTCCAGAGCTAAATCAAAGCTTTGACGTATTTATTCCCGTCAATGAGGTGGTTTGGAGATTAAAAATATTGCTATCTAAATCTGTTTCTGACTTGAGTAGTTTTTCTCTACCTGAACAGCTTCAATATGCCCTTTTAAATAAAGATAGTGGTAGGGTATATAAAAACAACGAATTAGTTCTGGATACTGATATTCGAAATGGAACTGAATTATTTCTAGTTTCTTATCAACAGCTAATGTAAACAAATGTCAATGACGATTGACATTTAAAAGGAGTTATATTACCATAAAATTAGATAGGATACTATCGAAGGGAGGAATGAATATGGCATTAACTGGATTTAATCCTGATGTAGTAAATTCATCTATCAACTCTGTAAAAGCAGCATATGAAAATTTGATTCACGCATTAGGAGATGATATGCAGAATCGTTTTGTAAATGGGATGGCAGATAAATGGGCTTGTAATCAAGCGCAAACGTTCTTTAATAATTCGTTTAAACCTGCAATCGACAATTTAATTATGAGTTCAAATTCAATTTTTGAAAGTGTGGTTGCATCTATGAATAGTGCTGGACAAGCATGGGCAATGCAGACTGACTCGTCTTATTCGCCACAATCATTTTCTGCAATTACTAAGACGATGGATACGAGTGTGATTCGTGAAAACATTGGTGGAGTGAGGGGAATTGATTTATCTTCTGCAACGACAGTAGCAAATCAATTGACTTCTATCGCGGATTCTGCAAAATCAGCACTGACTAGCGCACAACAAGCAGTACAAAATTGTGGATTTATTGGCGGAAATCAAGCAAGTAACTTAATCAATTCACTTGGAGTGATTAAAACCAAAATTGATAATGCAACTCAAGAAATTTCAAATCAATCAAAAACTGCAATCAACAATACAGTTGAAAGTTACTCTGATACAGAAGGAAAAGTATCACAAGCATTTTCTTCTGAAGGATAATATAATATAGGAAATACCAGGTGGTAATATGGAAATTCATATTGATAAGTTAAAAACGACGGTATTACAATTAGATCATGCAATAGAAGAATATGAAGAAATTTATATGAATTTTTATCATGTAGTTTCTTCTTCTTCTTTTTTTTGGAATGATGAGCGATCAAAGAAATTTTTTGAGATGATGTATATTGAAAAGAATCAAGTGAAGCAATCAGTTGATGAATTGAAAGTATTGAGAGATATCTATCGTGAAATAATTACGAATTATGAAGAAATAGGGAACCGCATTCGAGTGCAGTTACAAGAAAAGAATAGTGTAGTGAAATATTTTGATCAATATTTAGAACAAGTTCAACGATGCCTTAACATATGTCAAAGTGTCCCTCTTGATGTTTATCCTTTGGAAGCCTCACTTATTGTGAAAGAGAAGTCTCAACTTTCAATATTATACCGTGAAGTAGAAGAAGTAAAAGAACAATTTATAATTCTATTTGATAAGATACAGGAAATTGAGAATAATATAAACAAGAAAATTTCGAAGTTTCAAGTACAAAAAATATTAGAAACGGAAGAGGAATATTAGTATGAATCAATTTGTAGACGAAGTAAAATTAGAAACAGCAATTGGAAAATTAAAGATGTATCACAAAGAAGAATCTATTGTTTTTGATACAACTTCAAAATTGTTAAGAGAATTAACTGATTATTATAAGACAAATTCTACATCTTTGTTAGAAACAATAAGTGATGAATTTATTTCGAAGTTCAAGACGATTCAAAAAAATCAAAATTATGGTATATCAGTTATGGAAAAAACTTTAACTGGGTATAGAGAAACGAAAACAAAAGTCGAACACAAGTTAGGAGATATGATGTAAGGTGAATAGTGAGGAATTAGAACGCAAGCAAAAGTATCAGTGGCTTTTAAAACAAATGAAACAACTAGAGAAACATCTTGATTTACTAGATGATCAACATCAATTAACGAGAAGTCAAGTGGAGAAGAATGCTGTTATCGATCAACATATTGCTTTTGATGATCAATTTGAGACGATTCAAGGGTTAGAACAAGATATAAGACAAAGACTCATGTATGAGATAATACCAACGATTTCTAAAAATTTGTAAGGAGGTTAAAATATGGCTGACAAAATAAAAACATCTTTATCTGGAAATGTTAATTTAAATTATAATGCGAATGTAAAATCAACAAATCATATCTATGTACGCGCAGTTGACAAGCAAAAAGATAAAAAAGAAGTGGATGAAATTTTCTTAAATTTGGATTTATTGACAACGCCTGAGGCCAAAGCTGTCGAGGCTTTAAAGAATGCCAATATAGGTAGTGTGACAGTTGATATGATAGAATCTTATAACGGAAATGTCATTAAATTAAAAAATGGCACTCAGATTATATTTGACAATCCTTCGTATACAAACTATGAACATCAGGCTGTATCTGGTAAGGTGATCGATTCTTTAGGAAATGAATACATTTTTTTATCTGATGGAATTCATGGTACAAAGGGGATAGAAACAGAACTTTCTAAAATAAGCAGCACGATTCATAGTAACCAGTTTATTGAAAAGTTATTGAATTCTTCTTTTCAAAATGCGACGGATGCAGAAAAGGAAGCTTTTATTAAGCAAATTCAAGATAATTTTTCATTATACGAGGGAAGTATTAAACAAATTTTAGAACAATATTATGGAAAGGAAAAAGAATTTTCTGAGAAATTTGGTTTTCCTCTTTATATATTAGGAAATGATGGTACAGTACGAATCAATTACGAAACTTTAGCCGTATACCTTGCTAAGATGGTATGGAACGATTATTATGGATTTACAGATTTAAAAGAAGTTAATAGAATGAAGCTACAATTAAGACCAGAAGCAGACAATCAACTGATTCAATGGATGCCAGATGGTACAATTGGTATCAATAGTACAAATTATCCTATTGCTTCTCTTGATGAATGGAATAATCAAATTTCTAATTTTTACGGAGGAGGAAACTTGGTGGGACAATGCACATGGTTTGCGTCTAGAAGATATTATCAGACACATGGTGTAACTCCTGTTGAGAATGGACATGCTGGTACATGGCTTTCTAAAGCAGATCCTAATCATATTAGTTCTACTCCAAAAAAACATTCTGTTATGGTTTTAGGTTCTGGAGATCAATATGGTCATGTCGCGTTTGTTGAAGATGTGAAATATGATGCAGCTGGAAATGTCACGTCGATTACGATTTCTGAAGGAAATGTTGGGGGAAGTGGAGATAATACAGGGCCAACGATCGCACATGCCAAAGAAATGACACGAGTTAAAACATATAGTAGTGTCCAAGAGTATGCTGGATCGCTTGGATTAAGTGTGAAAGGGTACATATATTAGAAATAAACTCATTTTAAAAGGAGTTTATTTTTTTGTTTCAAATGTGATAGAAATGTGATAGAATGATTATAGTAGTATTAGGGTATATGTGACTTCTAGCATGTGTACGAAATTTGTAGAAAAAGGAGTATTCTTATGGGTGAGAAGAGAAAAAAGAATGAAAAAGTGACGCTAGTTAACTTAGAGACGTCAGCAATTCAAGAGGAGAGATTAGAAGCATTAGAACAACATGAGGAGATAGTACAAGAAGATGAAAAAGAAACAAAGGTAATGGAAAATAACACTGTTTCTGAAACTACATCAAACGAGCCAAAGGAACAAAATAAAAAGGTTGGTGACTTTGGAAAACATCAGAAGAAATTTATTTGGATTACGATATTAGGGGCAATTTGTATCGTCCTTGGAATTTTTATTTATTATTTTCATTTTGATAAGAAAGCAATGTTTGTAAGAGCGACAACGCAAATGCAAGATCGTTTGGAGTATTTGTATCAACCACTTTTAAAACACACTTCAGAGCCAAGAAAATCATATACGGTAAGTGGAAAGGCAAATCTTACTATCAAGTCTGATGTTTTTGCTATGATGGCATCACAGGATCCTACCTATGCAATGTATCAAACGTTAATTTCTAATTTAAATAAGATGGAGCACCAATATACTTACCAAGTGGATCAAGATAAAGAAGAAATGGTATTAGACTGGAATACAACATTAAATCAGTCTGAGTTTTTCAACATGACATTTGTAAATCAAAATAAAAAAGGATATGTATTACTAAAAGGTATTTATGATTATTATCTCGATACAGGGGAGTTTAATTTATTTGAGACGATGAATCAATCAACAGATGTTGAGGATCAAAAATACTTATATAATTTTATCGTAGACGCGGTAAAAAAACATTTAAAATCAGATTATTTTATTAAGACAAAAACGGAAGTCACAATCGATGGCAAAAAGCAAAATGTAGATAAGATTTCATTGGTGTTAGATTCCCATAATACGAGTGAAATTATGGCAGCTGTGATCGAAGATATGAAAGCTGATAAAAAAGCTAACGATATTATGAATTCACTTTATCCAGAGTTTAATTCGTATGAACCAAAAATCCAACAAACGAAAGCAAAAGAAACAAAAATTTTAGTATCTGCATATACGAAAGGATTGATGTCTTCCGCAGTACAATATGATCTTTCTATTGTAGAATGGGTGACAGATTATGATGATTTTGATTATAATAAGGCCCAATATAATTTGAAAGAGCAAATTATGACATTACGCTATACTGTTGGAAAAAATGATGTTATTCGCATGTTGAACGATGAAAAGGAAACGTTCGTAGCAGAAGTAGTAAAAAATGAAGATGGATTTACGGCCGTTATGAAGGATGGAAACAATCGAGATTTAGGTAATCTACAGTTAGTTACGAGCGATAAAGGAATTACTTATACATTCTCGTTAGAGGACGAATCTACTTTATTAAAGATTGTGTTTGATAATCAATATGAAAGTAAAGATCAAGCAACATCAAGTTTCTCTTTTGAACTTTCTAATCAAGGTACTACTTTGTTAAGTATCAATGCTACAAGCTCAGCAACAGTTCAGGATGGAACAAATATGAATATCAATGTTGATAATGCCGTTTCGGTAGATGCACTTACAAAAGAACAAGAACAACAAATTCAACAAAATTTAACGAATTTGATGATGCGTTTATTTACAACACAATAAAGGACGTATGTCCTTTTTTTGATGTTACAAAATCGTCATATAAAAATAAATTACTTGAAATGTATCATAAAAAAGGATAAAATGTTAAAAGAGAATAGAGTAATTTGCAATATTCTTTTTGTATGAAATTGAGTGATGTTGTATGATAGAAAAGAAGAAGATATTTTATCGAGTCATATTTATCGTGAATATATTATTTATTTTATTTTTGGTGGGTTATTATGGATATCGTTTGATTCATTATTATCAATTAGAGCATAAAAAAGAAAGTGAACTTGTCACTTTAAACGATTATCTGACACAACCTCGAAATATTGTCGTAGAGGGCGATGGTTTGTATCAGGATGATGAAGAATACTATTATGCTGGAAAGAATGTATCAAACTATGTATCGTATTCTGGATATTTATTTCGCGTAGTTAAAATTCGTGAAGATGGTGCGATCGTAATGACGACAGATGATACGTATACATTGTTATCCTGGGGAGAAGATAGTGCGTATGATACTTCTTATGCACGGAAATGGTTAGCTAATATCTCTGAAGTTCCACAATCTGGAGTTTTTGAAAAAACGTTATGGCAACCAGAACAATATTTGGTTACGACAGAGGTTTGTACAGATACGATTGCGAATGTGAAAAAGCTAAGCTGTAAAAAGAAGATTGATAGTGATTATGTTGGACTATTTAGTATGGAAGATTATCAAAGAAGCGGAGGGCTTTCTGGTTTCTTAAATAATGGAACGAATTTTTGGACATCGAATGCCTCTAAAACAGGAAACTGGTTTATTTCTAATAAGGGAGGACTCAATGAGAACGAAGTTGAAAATCAATCTCGTATGTATGGGGTTCGGCCTACGATTACATTAAAAGCATCTCTTCCTGTATTAGGTGGAAATGGAAGCAAAGAACAACCATATATAATAGAAAATCATCCGGTTGCTTCTTTGGCATCTGCATACGTTGGTGGTTATGTTCGCTATAGTGGTCAGATGTTTCGCATCATTGGAAAAAATAATAATGAGGTTCGTCTTGCTTTAAATGGTGTGATTACGACGGATCAAGTTCCTGTGGAACGTATTTTTTCACGTAAGACAAATCAATATAACCCGAAAGAGTATCAATCTGTTGCTCAATATTTAAATCAAACTTATTATCGCACTTTACAACATCCTGAATATCTTGTTGAAGGTGCATGGAATATAGGAAACTACGGAGACATCAATTATGATTATGCGACAACAAGTCAAAATACAGTCAACGCTAAAATTGGAATGTTACAAGTAGGAGACTTGTTCGTAGAAGATGTTCCGAATGTATTTTTATTGAATGGATCTGGCGATGAAGAAATGATTTATACTATAACAGAACAGGGAAGTTTATATTTAGATGAAATTAAGACGAAAAAACAGATTCGACCTGTATTAAATATGCTTCCAACTGTAGCAGTATTATCTGGAACCGGAACAGAACAAGATCCTTATGTGGTAGGTGAAGCATGAAAAAGAAGAAAAAAACAAAATGCGCAGTAGCGCTCATCTTATGTGATATTATCATCGTTATTGGATTCTTTTTGACTTATGGACCAATTTCGTATTTTCGAAATCTTCTAGTGACGACTTCGATGACGACAATGACACATAAATATTTGGCTCGAACGTTTTACACAGACGAAATGATCGATGAGATTTTAAAGTCTAATACAGTGACGGAAATTGGTGAAAGTGTCAATGTTAACGATATTGTTATCGGAGATTTTGAACAGACCGGTACTTATGAATCTGTATATGAGGAAGAAATCTTAAAACATGAGGAAGGACAGGATTACAAGATCGTTCCATTGAGTGGAAGTGGATATAAGGGATATATGGCTGTTATCTATGATCCTTCTAAAATAGAGCTTGCAGTCGCACCCAAATTAGGTGTAAGAGGATCTTTTCTAAGAGATATTGCTAAAGAAAACCAAGCGAAAGTAGCCATCAATGCGAGTGGATTTCTAGATCCAAACGAGTATGGAAATGGTGGAGCTGCAACTGGAAATATCATCAAAGATGGAAAGTTGATATGGAAGGGAAATCCTACAGGGCGTACTGGAGGTTTGTCAGGCTTTAATAAAGATCACGTGCTTGTTTTAACAAAGGAGACACCGGAACAGGCAATTGCGAATGGAATGGTAGATGCTGTTGAATTTGGACCGTTTTTAATGGTAAATGGAAAAGCTGCTGAAATTAAAGGAAATGGTGGTTGGGGAATCGCACCACGTACTATTTTGGCACAACGCAAAGACGGAATTGTTCTTTTTATCGTTATCGATGGAAGACAACCAGGATATAGCCTTGGAATCGATATGAATGAGGCAATTCGCATCTTAAAGAGATACAAAGTTCACAATGCTGTCAACATGGATGGAGGCGCCAGTAGTAGCCTCGTTGTCAATGGAGAAACATATAGTAAACCATGTGGATATAGTGCGACTGGTGAACGATTAGTACCTAATGGTTGGATTTTAAAATAGTATAAAAAGAGCTGACTTTTGTCAGTTTTTTTGTCATTTCTTTACAGTATTGGATTTCTAAATAGGAGTTCAAAATTTGACAGCATGTGAAAATATGTTATAATATTGTACGTTTTCCCCTTTTGAAGGGAAGTACGAAAGAAGGTATTAAAATGAAATCTGATGATTTAGCCGAACAGTATCACTCGTTGGAAAAGTTAGCTAGTGAATATACTGTGATTGATGAATTTGTAAGAACAGAAGATGGAAAACAGGTGACTGATCGTACGTTGATTAACGAAGTAAGATTTGCCAACTTGTGGGCGAATGCATCGATTGCTAAAGATAAGAAACCATTTAATAGTCGTTCAAAACAAACATATGAATATTTTATGAATAAAGTTGCAGAACAATTAAGTCAAAATGGTGATTGGGATATTACAGGATTAAAATTAGGAACGTCTTTACTAATTCCAAAGTCTTTATATCCAAGAGAAATTTTGAATAATTTATTTTATGATGAGATTAGTACACGTATTGTAGAGGAATACATCAAACAACATTTTGAAGTAAAAAATTCACTTTCGACGATATGGAAAAAGAAGAGAAAAAATTTCCGATTGCAAGGTATGGCGAAAAACTTCCATTTTGCTGACTTAAAAGATTACTATGAGAAATATACGGTAAAAGAAGGAGTTTATACGAATGAGACAAACGGAAAAGTAATTGTCGACGACGTGAAAAAAATTCGTATTGCCTTTGCTATGTTATGGCATAAAGCTGCTAAGACGAGAACGTTATCAGCAGATCGTGATTATTATGCTTATTGTGCAGATGCAGCAGATACTTACGATGCAATTAAAGATACGATTGGTGAAGCAGTACGTTACGATGGAACATTCGATCTTTATCATTTAAGAAAGAGTATGAATCGTACAATAGAAGCATATCCTGATGCAGAGATGATTTTGAAGCGTTTATTTCAAACTGAAATGGATGCACAAATTACATATGATTTCTTCTCTACGTTAAACTTGGATATGAAGGATGTAAGAAATTTATTACCAACATCTAGTACGTTAGAACAAATACATAAACCGAAGGTAATTGCTTAAGCGATTACCTTTTCGTATGAGGCGAAGTTCGTTGATAAAATAAGTGATTTATATTATAATGGAAGAGGTGATATTATGTGGCAGATAGGAGATGTCAAAATTAAAAACCAGGTAGTGCTCGCACCTATGGCAGGTATATGTAACAATGCGTATCGTAGAATTGTAAAAGAGATGGGATGCGGGCTTATCTATGCTGAAATGGTTAGTGATAAAGCTGTTAGTTTTAAAAATGAGCGAACGTTAGACTTGCTCTATATGTCGGATGAAGAGCGTCCAATCAATCAGCAAATTTTTGGAAGTGATGTCGATTCTTTTGTAACTGCCGCAAAGTATATCTACGAAACGATGAAACCAGATTTAATCGATATTAATATGGGATGTCCTGTTCCAAAGGTCGCTTTAAGAGCACAAGCAGGGAGTGCTTTATTGAAAAATCCTGATAAAGTATATGAAATTGTATCTGCAGTCGTGAAAGCAGTACCGATTCCTGTTACGGTAAAAATTCGTAGTGGTTGGGATAGTACTTCGATCAATGCTGTAGAAATTGCAAAAAAAATAGAGGCAGCAGGCGCTAAAGCAATCGCAGTTCATGGAAGAACACGTGCTCAAGGATATAGTGGAAAAGCAGATTGGTCGATCATCAAAAAAGTAAAAGAAGCTGTTTCTATTCCTGTCATTGGAAATGGAGATATTACGAGTTGTTATGATGCGAAAAGAATGCTAGAGGAAACTGGATGCGATGCTGTAATGATCGGTCGAGGTGCACTTGGAAATCCATGGTTGATCAAAGAGTGTGTCGACTATTTAGAAAATGGAGTGGAACCGAAAGAAGTAACAGTAGATGAAAAGATCGAGATGATTTTGAAACATCTATCTTATCTATTAGAGATCAAACCAGAGAAGGTAGCAATTTTAGAGCTTCGAAGTCATGCGGCATGGTATTTAAAAGGGATTCCACATACTGCACAAGTAAGGCAAAAGTTGATGAAGGCAACGACCAAAGAAGATGTAAAAACGATATTAGATGAATTTCGAAAGGGGATTTGATATGAAGAATGCAAGTTTTAGTAAAAGGGCTATTGCTTATGTGATTGATTTTTTGATTTTAGGACTTTTACTGTGGATCGTATCTCTCCTGATTCCTGAAAATAATAATATCAAAATGCTACAATTAGAAATGAATACGATTACGGAGTTAGCAGTGGAACATGAAATTGGATTTTTTTCCTATCTAGGAAGGTTTGCTAATATCGTTCACGATCTCGATCAGGAACGTGTCGTATATAGTTTATTGAATGCCTTTTTCATCCTAGGATATTTTACTATCTTACCTTATATATGGGATGGACAGACGATTGGGAAAAAGATTTTAAAATTAAAAATCGTACGTAAAGATAATGATCATTTAACGATGAATGATTTATTATATCGAAATGTGATTATTCATGGACTCGCCTATTTACTAGGGGCATTAGCCTTCGTTTATATCTTACCAAGCTATGGGTATTTTTTCCTTGTATTGATTCTAGGAATTCTACAATTAGGGGTAGTCATAACAAGTGTATTTATGGTATTATATAGGCATGACAACCAAGCACTACAAGATGTTTTATCAAAAACTAATGTAGTCGATGTAACAAAGATAGAGGTGAAAGAATGAGAGAGTTTTCAGAACAAGAACTCGTCCGAAGAGAAAAATTAGATTTCTTGAGAGAACGTGGATTAGATCCATTTGGACATCGCTTTGATGTAGATAGTAACTCGAAAGAAATTTATGAGAAATACGGAGATAAGACAAAAGAAGAATTACACGAAGTTGAAATTCCTGTCGTGATTGCTGGTCGTATCATGACGAGACGTAGAAAAGGAAAAGTTGGATTTATGCATATTCAAGATAAGTATGGACAAATTCAAATTTACGTACGTCAAGATGTAATCGGAGAAGAAAATTATGAAATCTTTAAAAAAGCAGATTTAGGAGATATTGTCGGAATCAAAGGAACAGTATTCCGTACCGATATGGGAGAGTTGAGTGTGAAAGCAAATGAGTATATTCATTTAGTAAAAGCATTGAGACCACTTCCAGAAAAATATCATGGATTAACGGATACTGAGGAACGTTTTAGAAGACGTTATGTCGATCTTATTATGAACGAAGAATCGAGAAGAGTGGCATTCACAAGGCCAAAGATTATTCGTTCGATTCAACATTATTTAGATAATCTTGGATATACTGAAGTTGAAACACCGGTATTGGGAACGATTTTAGGTGGTGCTGCAGCTCGACCATTTGTTACGCATCATAATACTTTAAATATAGATATGTATCTTCGAATTGCAACAGAGCTTTCTTTAAAGAGATTACTCGTTGGAGGAATGGATGCAGTATACGAAATCGGAAGACTATTCCGTAACGAAGGAATGGATCGCAATCATAATCCAGAATTTACGACGATTGAGGTATATAAGGCATATAGTGACTTAGAAGGTATGATGGAGTTAACGGAAGGAATCGTTAGCAACGCTGCTATGGAAGTCAATGGTACTTATGAACTTGATTGGAAAGGGCACCATATTTCTCTTGCTCCTAAGTTTAAGAGAGTACATATGGTAGATGCAATTAAAGAAGTATGTGGAGTTGACTTTTTCCAAGATATGTCATTAGAAGATGCAAAGAAGTTAGCACGTGAACACGAGATAGAAGTAGAGGAACACTTTGGATATGGTCACATCGTTAATGCATTCTTTGAAAAGTATGTGGAAGAGACGATTGTCGATCCGACATTTGTCTACGGACATCCAGTGGAAATTAGTCCACTTGCTAAGAAAGATCCAAAAGATCCAAGATTTACAGAACGTTTTGAACTTTTCATCTGCGGAAGCGAGTATGCGAACGCATTTACAGAGCTCAATGATCCAATCGATCAATATGAACGTTTTGAAAACCAAATGAAAGAAAGAGAACTTGGAAACGATGAAGCAAACGAGATGGATATCGACTTTGTAGAAGCCTTGGAATATGGAATGCCGCCAGCTGGCGGAATGGGAATGGGAATCGATCGACTTGTTATGTTACTAACTGGTAGCGAGACGATTCGTGAAGTTATCTTGTTCCCAACGATGAAGTTAAAGGACGAATAACGTTTGAAAGTATATGTGTTAAGGCATGGGGAGACAGATGGAAATAAGGCAGATATATCGATTGGAAATTTAGATATTCCCTTAAATGAGATGGGAAAATTACAGGCACTTCAAAGAAGAAGTGATCTTTCCAAATTAGATATTGATTTTGCCTACTGTTCTCCTAAAAAAAGAACGTTAGAGACATTACAACTTGCGGCACCTCACTTATTAGTTTGTTTGGATGACCGCTTGTTGAGTAGAGATCACGGAGAATTTCAAGGGGTAAAAAACGAAGGAAGAGATCTTTCTGAATACTGGAATATTCGTTTGAATCGTCAGTATGAGAAAGCTGAGAGTGTAAAACACGTCTATGATCGTGTCTGTTCATTCTTAGATGAGATTCGTGCGAAATATCCAGACAAAAATATTTTGATTGTCACGCATAGTGCGATTGTAAGATGTATATATTATTATTTTAATGGACTACCAGAAGATGGTAATTTATTTGGATACCAATCCCATACTGCTTCTTTGGAAACGTATGAGATTTAGAAAGAAGGAAATGTATGAAAATATTATCAGTGAACTGTGGAAGTTCTTCATTAAAATTCCAATTATATGAAATGCCAGAAGAAAAAGTATTGATCGCAGGTGTTTTTGAAAGAATTGGAATTGATGGAAGTTTTTACACGATTAAATTCAATGGAGAAAAAACGAAAAAGGAAGCAAATGTTCCAGATCATAAAGAGGCAGTTAAGATTTTAACACAGGAATTATTAGATCATGGTGTTGTTTCTGACTTAAATGAGATCAAAGGAATTGGTCACCGTGCTGTACATGGTGGAGATAAATTTGATCATACTGTATTAGTGGATGAAGATGTAATCGCTCAAATTGAAAAATTAATTCCGCTTGCACCTCTTCACAATCCAGCAGGAATTATCGGAATTCGCGCATTCCAAGAGATGATTCCAAATGCTAAGGCAGCAGCTGTTTTCGATACAGCTTTCCATCAAACGATGGAACCTAGCGCATATTTATATCCAGTACCATATGAGTGGTATACGAAGTATGGAGTACGTAAATACGGATTCCATGGAACGAGTCATAAGTATGTTTCACAACGTATGAATGAAATTTTAGGTCGTACGAATACGAAAGTAATTACTTGCCATATTGGTAGTGGAGGAAGTGTCAGTGCTGTCATCGATGGAAAATGTGCAGATACTTCTATGGGATTCACTCCAAATGCAGGAATCATGATGGGAACACGTAGTGGAGATATCGATTATTCTATGATTCCATATGTAATGGAACAATCTGGCATGACACTTGCCGAAGTAGATAATGCATTAAATAAGAAGAGTGGTTTCTTAGGAGTTAGTGAAAAATACAGCGATGCAAGAGATATCGAAGATGGTATTGAAAAGGGAGACGAAAAGTGTATTTTAGCTCAAGAAATGTATGTAAAACGTGTTGTTGAACATATTGCCAAATATTATGTTTGGATGGGTGG
The DNA here is from genome assembly GCA_900553765.1 of uncultured Mycoplasmatota bacterium. Taxonomy (GTDB): domain Bacteria; phylum Bacillota_I; class Bacilli_A; order RF39; family UBA660; genus Fimihabitans; species Fimihabitans intestinipullorum. The sequence goes on along the minus strand of USET01000011.1, from coordinate 1,079 downwards.
AGCTGATGCGATCGTCTTTACTGCTGGACTTGGAGAAAACTCAGCTTATACGAGAAAGCAAATTATCGATCATCTTGCTTGCTTAGGAATTAAGTTAGATGAAGAAGCAAATCAAGTACGTGGAGAAGAACGTTTAATTACAACAGAGGATTCTACTGTACCTTGCTATGTGATTCCAACAGATGAGGAATTAATGATTGCAAGAGATACTTATGAATTAGTAAAATAAGGACTTGTTTCATACAAGTCTTTTCTTGACACTAAAAATAATATCATTTAAAATGAGATATAGAGAAGAGTGAAATTATGTTTGAGACGTCTATTTATCAAAAAATATATAAGAAGATCAAGCAATATGATTCAATTGTGATTGCACGTCATGTAGGTCCTGATCCTGATGCGTTAGGTAGTCAAATGGGATTGCGAGATGCTATTCGTGAGACATTTCCAAAAAAGAAAGTTTATGCGGTGGGATATCCTGCGAGTAAATTTCGTTATATCGGAACATTGGATCGTTCGGATGAAGTAATATCTTCAGAATCTTTATTGATTATTGTCGATACTCCTGATCAAAAAAGAGTAGATGGCGCACTTGCTGAAAAATTCGCATATACGATTAAAATCGATCACCATCCATTTATCGAAAGCTTTTGTGATATTGAATGGATCGATGATACAGCAAGCAGTTGTGCACAGATGATTATGGAACTTATTTTTCAGACAAAATTAAAATTGACATTGTCGATTGCAGAAAAATTGTATTTAGGACTAGTGTCTGATACAGATCGTTTTCTATTTAAGTATACAACGCCAAAAACATTTCGAATGGTAGCTGAATTGATCGATAAAACTGGGTTAGATATTACAACTTTATATCCGCCTTTATATACGAGACCTTTAAGAGAAATTAAGTTTCAAGGATATATTGCAAATCATATGACAGTAAGTGAAAATGGATTTGCTTCTATTAAAATTACCGCAGATGTTTTAGAAGAATATCAAGTTGATGTTGCAACGGCCGGAAATTTAATTAACAATTTTAATTTTATCGAGGAAGTAATCGCATGGGGATTTTTTAC
>USET01000010.1 GCA_900553765.1 uncultured Mycoplasmatota bacterium | reverse complement strand
TCTTCGCGCTATCTCTTTGACATTCGCCGATTTTTTCTGAAATGTTCCAATTGGTCGAATGATCTTCATAAGGTCAGATAGATCCGCATCTTTTAAAGCTTCTAACGTTGGATATTTTTGAAACAATACTGCAGTCACTTCGTTTACTCTTTTATCTGTCGTCTGTGCACTCAACATGACTGCCATTAAAAGTTCATAGTCTTTGTGGTAATTTAATTCACAAGCAGGATTGGGAATTAATTCATCTAGATATTCAGTAAAATCTTTAAGCATTATCATCTAACCAATCATAATCAAATAGTTCCTGCTTCTCCTCTTTTTTCGACTTAAAAGCCACTCTAGACTGTTCCACTTGCTCTTTCGTACGAATTCCTTTCTTCTTCCATTCGTATAAAATTTTATCGATATATCGCAAATTTGTCACACCATTATATACTGCTTCCTTGAGTGCTAAAGTGATCAGTTCATCCGAAAAGTCATTCTCTTTCCATCCATTGATTAGCTCGTATTCAATCGGCGACAAAGGTCGAGCAAATTCCGTTTCAAATGTGGTAAATAAATTAGGTGCTGCTTCCTTTTCTTTCGGCTCTTCGACATAGGAAAAAGCAAGTTTCTGATAAATTCCTTCTAAGTTGATATGTTCTTCCCTCACTTCTCTTCTTTTCTTCATCTCTATTTTTATAAATCCTTTTGCTTCCAAAGAACTGATCGTCTCTAATACTTCTTCCAAAGAAAGATGAAGTGTATTTCCTATCTCTTTTGGTGCAAACATACTATCTGTATTCATCAAATAAATCAATGTAATAAACTCTATATCTGAGAGCTTTAGCTCTTTATAATTTGTAATTAATAAACTTGGTATTTGATATGTACCATGTTCTAATATATGCATGATCTTCTCTAACATGTTTCACCACCTTGTCTCACTATTATACTCTATTTTATTTCTGATGTATAGAAATTTTTTGATCTATAAATCTGTGAATCGCATCTTTGGTATTTTCTACTGTTCCAAGAACAATTTGTATTTCTAACTCTTTCCACCACTGATAAATAAGTTTATCAGAATACGTGGCATACGTTTGTTTCAAACCATCGATTGAAACAGCAATTTCTTTCGTTCCATGAATTGGCAATAATTCTTTTTTTCGACTTAACTCCTCATAGGATATATTCTTAATCATAGCCAGTTTTCTTATCCACTCATCTTCCGTTTGATATAAAACGAGTGGATCCGATAAGTTCTGCTGTAATAATTTTTGAATTGCACTTATTTTGCTTGTCTTTTTACGACTCATTGGATAAGCTTTCCAATTCAACTGTGCCCAGCAAAAATCAATATCATCTACCCATGTCACATTGGAAAACTCACCTAGTTCCAATGCCTCTTCTAATTTCAACTTACAAAGCCACTCTAATCCACTTGGATCTTGTAAAATACGATCTAGTTCCATTTTGATGCGATCCTTAGATAGTTCCTTTAAAAGATCTCTTTTTTCTATTATCGCTTCTTTCAAAGAAGGATCAATATCAAAGTGTAGTGTAGTTGCAAAACGAACAGCGCGCAATATTCTTAAAGCATCCTCTTCCAATCTTTGAAATGGATCGCCTACTGTACGTATCATTCTTTTGTCGATATCATCTCTAGCATTTAAAAGATCGATATAGTTTCCATTTATATCCATACATAATGTATTCATCACAAAGTCTCTTCGCATTAAGTCTTGTCTTAATGTATCCACATAACGATAATTCTTTATAAAACGATGAGCTTGATACTCATATTCTTCTCGATATGTCGTGATTTCTACTTCGAACGTTCCTTCTTTTAATCGACAAGATCCAAAACGTATCTCTTCAAGATGTGGAAATAACTTTTTTAACTCTTCTGGTGTCGCATTCGTACAAATATCATAGTCGTCAGATACGAATCCCCTATAATAGTCTCTCGGATAACCACCTACGAGATACGCTTCATAAGAAGCATCAAGGATCCTCTTAATTATTCGTCTTACTTCTACTGGCATCTTATCACCTCACAATGTAAGCATATCACAATTATTCTATGAAAAAAAGACACAACGTGTCTTCTTTACTTTTTTAGTTTAAAGCTTCTTTTAACTTAGAACCAGCTTTGATTGTAGCAGCAACTCTTGCAGGAATTTGAACAGCTTCCCCAGTTCTTGGGTTACGTCCTGTTTTAGCAGCTTTTTTTACTGCAGTAAATGTACAGAACCCAGTTAAAGTAACTTTTCCGTCTTCTTTTAATCCTTTTACAATTCCATTCATCATTGCTTCTAAAGCACGTGCTGAATCAGCTTTTGTTAATCCTGTTTCTTCTGCAATATAGTCTACTAATAATGTTTTTGTCATCTGCGTTTACCTCCCTATTTTGTTAAGCTATCTTGCTTACATTTTAAGAATACCATTTTTTATACATAAAAGCAATGTTTTTTCTTATTTTTCTTCGTTTTTTCCTTGTTTTTCAACCAAGTTTTCTCTTTGCAAAAAAGAAAAAGGTAGATCGCTCTACCTCTTATTCTTCTTCGATTTCCTCATCGGCAATGATAGATAGTTCTTCGATATCAGAAGTATCCTCTGGATCTTCCTCATCGATGTCATCGATATCATCCTCGTCGATCTCTTCTGGTTCTGCTTCGATGTCGTCCTCTTCTTCTACTATATCATTCTCATCATCTTCTTCGTCATCGATTACAATTTCGATAGAATGGTGATCTCGCAAATCCCACTCTGCATTATCTAAAAGCACAAATCGTTTGTCGATGGTAAGAGATGTATAATAATCTCCTATTTTTGCACTATATTCTTCATCACTATATCCAAGAAGATCGCAAATTTTCTTAAAAATGGTTGGGGTATTCATAGATTTTTTATTTTCTTTTAAAATCATATAGGTTAAATCTGTGTAAGAAAGTAATTCTAATTCTTCTTTTGACATTTGTTTTAACTTCATATTCATCCTCCTACATTTTCTCTCTCGTTGCAACACCAATGAGTCGCAATGCGTTTTGAATCGTGATCGCTGTCGCAGCGATTAGATTGATACGTTCTTTCGTACTCGTTTCATCGTTTGTTAAAACTTTTTCATGTGCATAGAACGTATGGAATAAACCTGCTAAATCATATGCATAATTTGCAATAATATGTGGGCTTCTCTTCTCTGCACTTAATTTTACCGTATCGGTAAATTCGTATATTTTAGCAAGTAAATTTTTAACATATTCACTTGTCAAAGTTTCATAATGATCGAGTGGTTCTACTGCATGTGAATATTCCTTCAAGATTGAACTGATTCGCGCATAAGCATACTCAATATAATAAACTGGATTTTCATTTGATTGTTTTGTTGCAAGTTCCATATCAAAATCCAATTGAGTATCCAAACTTCTAGAAGAGAAGAAGTATCTTGTTGCATCTAATCCAACTTCCTCTACAAGATCTGCAATCGTCACTGCGTTTCCAGTTCTCTTACTCATCTTGATTTCTTCTTTTCCTCGTACGAGACGAACCATTTGTAGAATCTCTACATCTAATTTATCTGGATCATTTCCAAGCATCGCAATCGATGCTTTTAATCTTGGTACGTATCCGTGATGATCTGCTCCAAACACATTGATAAGTTCATCGAATCCTCTATCGTATTTATTCTTATGATATGCGATATCAGGTAGTAAATATGTATTGGTTTTATCTTTCTTAATCAGCACTCTATCTTTTTCGTCTCCATACAGTGTCGTCTTTAAAAAGACTGCACCATCTTTTTCGTAAGTATACCCAGCATCTACTAATTTATGATATGTTTTCTCTAACTCTCCGCTATCATATATAGATTGTTCACTCGTCCAAACATCAAACTCTACACGGAAGTTTTTCAAATGCTCTTTGATCTTACCTAAAAGATAATCGAGTCCTTTTTTACGAAAAACCTTGATATCTGTTATATCTTCCCCGAGTTCTTCTTTCAACTCACGAGCAATATCGATAATTTCTTTCCCGTAATATCCATCTTCTGGCATTTTTTCTTCACGACCACAAAGCCCTTCGTAACGAGCTTGAATTGAGTTTTGTAGGTTGACAATTTGGTTTCCTGCATCGTTAATATAGTATTCTCTCGTCACATCATAATTTGCAAATGACATGATTCTACTAAGAGAATCTCCATAACTTGCTCCACGTGCATGACCTAAATGTAAAATTCCTGTTGGATTCGCACTTACGTATTCAATGTTTACTTTCTTTCTGTTTCCGACATTAGAACTACCATACTTCTCTTTTTTTTCTAACACCGTATTGATATTTTCATATAGATAGTCATTTTTGATATAGAAATTGATAAAACCAGGTCCTGCAATTTCAACTTTTTCTATATCATCATTACGTAAATCAGTTATTAATAGATTCGCAATCTCACGTGGATTTTTCTTTAAAGTGCGCGCTAATTGCATTGCTACGTTCGTTGCATAGTCTCCATGACTGTTGTCCTTTGGAACTTCTACAACGATCTCATTCAAATCAAAATCAATTTGATTTTTTTCTAATACGGCTCCGATTAATTCTTTTAATTTTTCTTTCATTCTTTCACCTCGTAATCCAAGTGGTAATGATAATCTCCTAAAGATTGTCCTCCTAGGATCAATTCATATATGATATCAATCATACCATCTTCTACCTGTAGTGCTTTGGTTTTCGTCTTAGCTTCCATCGATAGCATTGGTTCTTTTATCTGATAAGAGCCACTACATGTATGTTGATTTTCAAAAGAAAGTTTTAATGTGTAATCCGAATGACTTCTCTCTAACTCTATATGGTTATTGGCAAATTTCAATACCATGCGAATATCAGGTTCTCTATAAACAATTTTTCCCGTTGTTAAAATTCCACTTGTCGTCATTTGATGATCTGTTTCATCTCCAACAAGTCTTGAACGAACTTCTATTTTTGCCATTCCTTGCCTCTTTCTTTTTTACTGAATGTAATTATAGCATAACTTTATTAAAAATGCACTCATATTTTTATTTTTTTTTGTAATACTAAAAATAGATTGGAGGGACCTATGAAAATATTGAAAAAAATCGTAAAAATTGGACTCGTTCTTACTGCCTTTTTTATCATTTGTTACGTTGGATTATACGCCTATGCTAAAATGCTTCCTAAGCTTCCAATCGACAAAGCAAACAGTTATTATCTCTACGATAATCAAAATGAACTGTTTCAAGGAAAGAACAGTAAAAAATGGGTTTCCTTAGATGATATCTCTCCACACCTTATCAATGCGACGATCGCCATTGAGGACAAGTCTTTTTACCATCATAAAGGATTTGATTTTTTACGTATTTTAAAATCACTCTATATCAATATCACAAATGGCAAAACATTACAAGGTGCCTCCACAATTTCCCAACAATACGCTAAAAACTTATTCTTAGATTTCGATAAAACATGGAAGCGAAAAATTAACGAAGCTTGGCTTACTATTCGATTAGAAGCTCATTATAGCAAAGATAAAATTTTAGAAGGATATTTAAATACGATCAACTATGGTGGTATTTTTGGAATAGAAAATGCATCGTTATATTATTTCGGAAAAAACGCGAAAGATTTAACCTTAGCAGAAGCAACTATATTAGCTGGAATCCCAAAGGATCCTACATATTATTCTCCCATTCAAAATGAAAACAATTCTAAAAAAAGACAAAAACTCATTTTAAATGCTATGGTGAAAAATAAATATATTACGCAAACACAAGCAGAAAAAGCACTACAAAAAGAACTTACGTATCAAGTAGATCAAAACAAAGAAAATCTAACAACACTCATGTATTATCAAGATGCAGCCATTCAAGAATTACAAAATATTAAAACGATCCCTACTTCATTTTTAAAAACAGGTGGTCTCAAAATATACACAAATCTCGACTTAGAAATTCAAACATCGATGGAAGAAAGCATCAAAAAAAATCTAGATTACAACCAAGAATTGGAAGTTGCTAGCGTCGTCATGAATCCTAACAACGGAAAGATTCTCGCAATTGCAGGAGGACGAGATTACTCGAAAAGCCAATATAATCGTGTTACGAGTATGAAACGACAAGTCGGATCTACAATGAAACCATTTCTATATTATGCTGCATTAGAAAACGGATTTACTCCATCCACTACTTTTAAAAGTGAAAAAACAACTTTCACGTTCTCTGAAGATAAAACATATAGCCCTAATAATTATGGAAATACGTATCCGAATAAACCTATTTCTATGGCGACTGCTTTAGCGTATTCCGATAACATCTACGCCGTTAAAACACATCTATTTCTAGGTGAGCAAACACTGATCGATATTTCAAAGAGACTCGGAATTAAATCTAAATTAACCCCTATTCCTTCTCTGGCGCTCGGAACAGAAAGCATTAACATTTTAGAGATGATGAAAGCTTACGCAACATTTGCAAACGAAGGATATTCGATTGAACCCTACTTCATCGAAAGAGTAGAAGATATCGATGGAAATGTATTATATGAACATAAAGAGAAGAAAGAAAATATATTAAATCGTAGTCTAGTGTTTGTCTTAAATGAAATGTTAAGTAATTCTTATGCGAGCGAGTTCGTAGATTACAATTATCCTACTTGTATTAATCTAGCTCCTAAATTAACTAAAAAATATGCGATTAAAACGGGAACGACAGAAACAGATCATCTTATCTTTGGCTATAATAAAGAACTCATTATGGGAATGTGGACAGGATATGACGACAATCGCATTTCCGATGTGAAAGATGGGAACGCGATTAAAAACATCTGGGCAGAAGTGATGGAAAGTGCAGAAAAGAATGTAGAAGGAAACGGATGGTATGAAATTCCACAGAATGTCGTCGGAGTCATGGTAGAACCTGTCACAGGAAAAGTAGCTACTGCAGAGAGTAAGAAGAAAAAAATGCTCTATTATATCAAAGGAACAGAACCATACGACGAATCACCTGATCTGGATGCACTCGTTCCAACAGTAAAAACACAATAAAAAGTACTTGAAACACTATTGTTCAAGTACTTTTTCATATGTCCATATTCCTAATTTTCCCTTTGCTGGAATGGGTTGTTCTAACACTTCCACATTTTCTAACACCCAAGCATATCTTCCAACTTTATATTCTCCTAAAATATATTCTAAATGTTCTTTACTTTTCACTTTTTCGATATATTCTTCCGTCATCTCGATACAGTCTACCAACTGTGCCTTACAAATAATATATCCAAAGTGTAACTGTGCATCTTTCATCCAATCTAAAATTTCAGGATTCGTAATTCGCTTGATATGAGCTTTCGATATACTCGCATGAATATATATTTCTCCTCGATATTTCGTCTTCCAACTACGCGTTTCCACTTTTTTCTTTTGTTCCATAATCAATGTCGCATAAGGTTCTTGTATACTTAATACTCTCATATTTTCTATTCCTTCCCCTGTTTCATAGCATCTATTAAAGGACTCAACCATGTTTGATCATACATGTAATAACTTGCTTGATACCAATCCTCCGAACGAAGCATCTGAATAAACCTCTCTGGGGCATTTAACTCTTCCATACATTTTCCATCGCAAATCATTCCGATTTGATTTACATGGTAGCGAATTCCCATATCAGATTGTTCTACAGGAGGATGAGAAGCAACTAGATCTACACAAGATATCATAATCCTTCTATGATACATATGTGGCAGTGCTTCATATTTTCGATTCGTTTTCTCCAATATAATTTCCACTGTATAATGTTTATACTCACAGGTCATACGGCATACCAAACAATATTTTCTCTCCCAATGAGCTTCTATAACTTTTACTTTCTTATGATAGAATGCTGGAATAAAACTGCAAATCAAACATTCCTTCCATTGATGACTCTCGTCCTTATCTAAGCATCGCATCAATTCATGTCTGCGCAATGTATGCATTTTCATTCCTCCTCTATCTCATCTTCTCATACATATCGATTCATGTCAAAACACAAATTTTCAAACACTCATCTTTTATCATAACAATTTTTTTAAATGCATCAATAACATCTCTTAAAACATTATCATTGTGCTAACAAAGTAGAAAAAAGCAATCACTATGATCGCTTTTTTGTTTTTCCTTTGATACACCCATATAATATTAATAACATAAATAGGATGCTGATGTAAATAAAATTTGAATTTAAATACATGATATTAATTCCATGTGTTACAATTCCCTGTTCTTCTAAGAAATAAGTAGATAAAATATTCTGATCAAATAACGTACGTAATAATACGACAAACAAAGAAGCGTGACAAGTAATAGATAATATGTGGAATAACATATCTTCCATTAATTCCTTTTTTTGTTTTTTCCATTCTAAATAAGTTAGGATTTGAAGCAAAATAATCAACAACGTGAAGTATCCCGCTAAAATCACATTATAATATCCACCTCGGATAAGACAATACACAAAAAGGATCGTATTTAACTCTAAAAAAGCCGTTCTGAAATAAAATAATTTCTTATGCATAGACCAGCCCTCCCTTCGTTAATACCATTTTTAATAGTGCATCTGTCAACTGTACATAATTTGTCGTTAGTTGCATCGTCTGCGATGGAATTTGTCCACTTTGATCGAAGCTAATGCTTCCTAATATATCACTATCATCGAATGAAGTATAACGGAAGTTATTGTAAAGTTCTCTAGAAATAGAACCACTTGCTAACATTAAATTTAAAACATTGCGTGTAAACGCATCTCTTGTCACTTGATAACTTGGATCCATTTTTTCTAGTTTTCCATAAATACGAAGAAGAGGAATCATCTGTAATTTTTGATTTTCTTTATAAATTTCATACAACTGTTTTTGACTTACTTTTTTCTTTCCTCGTTCCGTCAAATAGGATAATTGATTTATCGCTTCGACACTCTCGTTAAAATCCTCTTTTAATTCCTCTAACTCTGTACTTGTTAAAAAATTACTAGATGTCGCTTGATTCAATTGGATCAAATTTGTATTCATCTCGTGTAACGTCGTTTTTAATATACCAATTTCTTGGCTAGAATAATCGATCACTACCTTCTCACTAACTGCAAAAGCATGTACAATGTTGGAAATCAAAAGATAACCACTTAACATAATAATAGCAAAAGCCATACCTAACAACAATTTCGTAGGTTGAGGGATTTCCTTTAATTGTGGTCGTTTCTTTAACACACCTTTCTCTTTCTTGTTGGATTGTCTTTTCTGTGCCATTTTCATTCCCCCTACTTTCTATTTTTAGTATAACATGATTCATTTTAAAAAAAAAGACCGGGTTTACGATAAATGTAAATTCGGTCCTGTTTCCGTTTTTGCTCCCATTTTATATGTAGCAATCATTTGGTTTACTTCCTCTGGAAGCGTCTCTATTCCTACATTTAAATGTCTTTCATCGACTGTTCCTTGCAACATCCATTCTCCTGGAACATAAGCTAAGAATGCGTCAATTTTCTCTTGACTTGGATTCGTCATCAAAAGCAAATTTGTCAAGTCCTTCGTATTCTCACTAATTTTACTTGGATATCCTGGACTCTTCTTTCTGCGATTTAATACGTATGCTGTTTGATTCAAAAACGCATCTAATTGTTCCATCTTATCGTCTAACACCATTCTTCATTCCCCCGCATTCATAAATTGATTTACAATAATTGATGAATTATTTTCAAAAAATGCTTTTGCTAACACATCTGGTCCTACAATTTGACCAAATAAATTAGTTGCGATAATTTCATCAGTGTAATAATCGACGTCGCTATCATTTCCAACTAACATATTTGCCATTCCTGCGACATATCCTGCATTCAACGCTTCAAATTTTGGATTGTCACAAAAACCTGTAATTCCTCTCTGGTTGGTAGCAATCATACAAATAATTGCGCTCATCAATAAATTTTTCGCATCTGGAACTTCTTTTAAAGATCCTTTATTAATCGATAGAACATTCAACATTCCATTATATGAAATTGGTTCTAAAGTAATAAACTTTGTCGCTTTATCAATTTTTAACGTTGTTAAATTTTTACATAAATTGTCTAAATCCACATTTGGAAAGCGATTATGAAAAATACTTACGAGTGACATGATGTTTGCCTTGATCTCATCTGTTAAATAAGCATTTTTATTCATGGCTACTTGTACATCTTCTATACTCTTCATAATATCACCTGAAATAATTATATCATTTCTGAAAAGTTTTGCAAGTCTTTTAGAACCTCGAAAAAGAAGCAACTGTCAAACAGTCGCCTCTTCTTCTATTTTGGTTATCGTAATACATTCTTTATGATTCAATATATCTTCCATCATTTGATTTTCTATTTTATCCTTGATTAACTTAGAAATTCTTCGTGCACCAAACTCGCGATAATCACTCAAATTAACCAAAGAAGGTAGAATCTCACGTCCAAATTTAATTTGAATTCCCTTCCTTTTATATTTTTGTTTCAATGTTTCTAATTGTTGCTCGATAATCTGACGAATCTCAGATTCTTGAAGCGTATCAAACACAATAATCTGATCGATGCGATTGATAAAAGGAACCGAAAAATTTTCTTTTAACTTCGTCAATACCACATCGTTGTTTTCCTTTGTAAAACCGATATTTATTTCATGGAATCCAATATTGGAAGTCATCAATATAACAACATGATCAAAACGTACTACCACTCCGTTGGAATCTTTTATTTTTCCTTCATCTAAAATTTGAAATAAAAGATGAATAATACTTGGATGAGCCTTTTCAATCTCATCTAGAATTAAGACAGAGTAAGGCTTGTTCCTAATTTCCTCTAAAACATTTTGATGGTCTTTATACCCTACATATCCCGGTGGAGCACCAACAATTTTACTCACTGAATGCGCTTCTGTATATTCGCTCATATCGAGACGAATCACGTTTTCTTTTCCTACTAATTCGGATCCAAACACTTTAGATAACTCCGTCTTCCCAACCCCACTCGGACCACAATATAGCATAGAATAAGGCTTGCTTTCCTCTTTTAATCCTAGTTTAATTCGCTTTGCCACCTGAATCGTCTCTTCGACAGCCTTTTTCTGTCCGATGATATGATGCGTAATATTCTTTTCGATTTCTTCTACTACTCGCTTATTCTCTTTTAATATTTCATAGACAGGAATCTTCGTCTTTAAATGTAGTACTTCTGCGATATCTTTTTTCGTCACAGTCTTCGTCTTTTTCTTATGATATAATTTGAGTTCTAGTTGATTCATTTGATCTGCCAATTGATTTTCTTTTTCTTTCCATTTCGATGCGATATCAAAACGGTTATCTAATATTGCTTGATTTTTCTCTTCTATAACCTCTTTCAACTTTTTTCCTAATTGATGATACTTCGTATATTCTTTGCTTTCTTTTAAACTGACTTTCGCGCAAACTTCATCCATCAAATCAATTGCTTTATCCGGTTGATTCCGATCATAGATATACCTTTCACTCAACTCTATCATAAAATCAATCATCTCTTCTTTTACCATAACGTAATGAAAAGATTCATAAATTGGTTTTAACTTCATTAAAATTTCTTTCACTACTTCTCTTGTCGGCGCTTCGATATATACCTTTTGAAAACGTCGCTCTAATGCGCTATCCTCCTCCATAAACTTCTTATATTCTTGTATTGTCGTAGCTCCGATACAACGTAGTTTCCCTCGTGCTAAAGCAGGTTTAAAAATGTTTGATGCATCAATTGCACCTTCCGCTCCTCCAGCTCCAACCAACGTATGAATTTCGTCGATAAAGAGAATGATATCGTCGTTCTCTTCGATTTCTTTTAATATTTTTCGAATGCGTTCTTCGAATTCCCCACGATATTTTGTACCAGCGACAGCCGTTGCCATATCGAGGCTAATAATTCGTTTATTCTTTAAAGCCATCGGCACATCCCCTAGTGCGATACGACGACTCAACTCTTCTACAATTGCTGTTTTTCCTACACCTGCCGCCCCTATTAATAGGGGGTTATTTTTCGTACGACGGGATAGTATTTCTAACACACGTTGCATTTCCGTCTCACGTCCAATCACGGGATCAAGCTCTTGTTCTCTCGCTTTTTTCGTCAAATCTACTCCCAATTCTTCCAACAATAATTTCTTATGTTTCTTCCCTTTCACTGAACGATTGATTTTATAAGAAAATTCTCCATATAATTCATCCAAGTCTACTCCCATTCCTAACAAAATACGAATTGCAACACCTTCTCCTTCTTCTAGCAAACTAGAAAACAAATGTTCTGTCGTTACTTCACTTTGGTTATTTTCTTTACTATCTAAGATCGCATTCTCTAAAATTCTCTTTAACAGTGTCGTATATAAAAACCACGTTGCTTCCATCGAACCCGTTCCAATAATTCGCTCTATTTCCTGTTTGACATTTTCATAAGTAATGTCGTACTCTCCTAACCTCTTTGACACATTATTTTTATTTTTTAAAATAGCGAGTAATAAATGTTCACTTCCTACGTATGGATGTTTTAACGCTTTCATCTCGGATTTTGCCATCACTAGTATTTTTCTTGCTTCTTCTGTAAAATTTCCAAACATATTATCTCCCTCTCTATTAACATTCTATGATTATGTTGGTAAATTTTTTGTCTTTTTAAACACAGAAAAAAGAGAATCTTTTCTCGATTCTCTCTTTTCGTTTATTTTTCAAGCCAATTCCCTTTTTATTTTTTATATGCCAATTTTTGCACAATTACGCTTGAAATAAAAGTGCAATCATTGGTGCCGCAAATAATGTTAAGCCAACGAGCATTCCGAGTAAGACTGGCGTTGCGTATCCACTTACCTCTGTTCGAGTTGGTGGCTTTAGTTGGTATTGATATCCACCCATACTTTTTTGCTCCAATTCTCTTAATTTTTCCATTCGGAAATGAATATAGTTAGACAATTTCGTCTGATACTCTCTCCTTTGTTCCGGAGTCATCGCAGCTTTTTTATTGACGATTACACCTACGAGTTCATCAACGTTGATATCTTTCGTTTCATCACTCATTTGATTGATCATCTCTTCGGCAAGCAAACAATCCGCTTGAAACTCTTCTACCGGAATAGAATCAAATTCTTCTTGTCTTATCGTACCATCGTCCATTGTCTCATAATCAGTTCCAGAGGTCCGTTTTACTGCAATCATACCATCTTTTTGCTCTGTTGTTAAAACCTCTTGGGTCCGTGCATTATAATATATATTATTGATCGGATCATATAAAACTTCATCGTCTACAGTTTGCTCTACAGTATTCATACGTGACTTTTCATCGTTATTTAAACCTTGTTTATTGACTTGATGAGCTTGTTCAAGATGAACTCCAATTTTAGACTTCTCCATGTCTTTAAAAATCGTATCTGCATTCAAACTTCCGCTTTCTTTTGAAAGATCCTTTATATCATCTTTTCTTCGCTCGTATTCTTCTTTTACACCAAATACAGAATTATTCTCTACGACACTCACGTTTCCCTGTTGATCGACATGTTGGATGTATTCCTTATCGTTCGCATCAACTTTTTTTGCATTCTCTAACTCTAATGGTGTTCTGTCGATTCCTCTCGATTCATAATATTGAATCATTTCCGTCACCATCTTCATGAATTTAGGATCCGATAAGCTCATATTCTGATTTACCTGCATTAAGTTGTGTAATTTTGGGTCTTGTTCTGCAAATGTTTTAAAATTTTTCATAGTGTCTTTTAGTTCATCCAAAGAGTGAATTTGACCGCCGTTGATCTTTGCTTCGACATCTCTTTGAAACTGCGTTAGTAAATATTGCTCTGCTACATATGTTAGATCTTTACTATTCTTAAAATCTTCCGGCTTTGGTTTTATATAGGTCATTCCTTCGGAATGTTCTAGATATTCTAACCGGTTCAAATGTAGTGCAAATATATACTTATGTTGATTTAAATTAACACGCTCTAGCACTTGATAAGTATGATCCAAATAAATTAAGTCCGGCATGCACATCACCCTATTATTAGTATAGCAAAAAAAGAAATGATTTACACATTTCTTTTGACAAATATTGTCAACTTTACACATCCTTTGTCACTTTAAAAGTTTTCCTGTGGAAAAATGTAAATAAGCCTCTTCGTTCCACAAGTTTTCCACACATTTGCGGTATTTTTCAAAGGCACTTGGAACTGGATAGACTTCGTTTAATTCTTTTCCTGTGGAAAACAAATAAGAATCCACTGGTTCTTGCAGCCATACAATATAACTTTTCATATGCCACTCTTTATGTGTAAAAATATGTTTTGCATTTGGTCCTTCTTCTATTCCAATCCATTTTATATTGTTCTGTTTTAAATAAGTTTCCGCCTCTTCTTGCGATAATGTTCCATCGACATTTGGAAACTCGTAAAAATTAGCAAGCAGTCCTTCATGATCTCTTTTTAAAAGTGCGACACGGTCATGATACAACATTAAAAATACAGTCATCGGTATAACTTCTCTTTTTCTCTTTTGTTTTCGCACAGGATATTCTAATACTTTGTTTTGACAATATGCTTTACATAGATGTGACAGTGGACATGCGTGACAAAGTGGTTTTCCATTCGGAATACAAACAGTGGCTCCAATTTCCATCATAGCCTGATTAAACATACCACTTTCTGTCGGCATCACCTTTTCGATTTCTTCTTTCCACATTTTCTTGACACGCTCTTCATCGATACATGAAGGATCTAAGGAAAGACGACTGACGACGCGTAAAACATTCCCATCGACAGCTGCTACCTTTTTCTGATATGCGATCGAGCTAATCGCTCCTGCAGTATAAGGTCCGATCCCAGGAAGTTTTATTAACTCATCATAATTTTCCGGGAGTTTCCCTTCATTATCTCGACATAGAAGTTGCGCTGTTTTCTGTAAATTTCGCACACGGCTATAATATCCAAGTCCTTCCCATAGTTTCAAAAGTTTTTCCTCGTCGATCATCGCCAAATCCTGAATTGTTGGAAGTGCTTCCATGAATCGGTAATAGTAATCAATGACAGCTTCTACTCGCGTTTGTTGTAACATGATCTCACTTACCCACACGTGGTAAGGAGTCGCATCACTTCTCCAAGGTAACTTTCTCGCATTCTCTTGATACCAATGAAGTAAGGGTTCTACTATTTCCTTCGATAATTTCATAAAAACTCCTTTAATCTCTGATAGCACTTGACTAAATCGTCTTCACTATAATTAGCAATGTTGGCAGAACTTGTAGACGGTAGTGTAATATCTTCAATTCCTACGATATCTTTACTGTACTTCTGATATAACTCATGTGCCTTTTTTCCTGTTGTTACAATGGTGTCAATCTCTGTCTTCTTCATCAGTTCAACGATCTTCGTTGATTCTACATTCCGTATACTAGCATCACTCGAATTTTTAATATCGCAGCTTTCAATGACATCCCAAAGAGCAATATGATTTTTTCTCAAGAATTCTTTCTTATCCGACAGTGTCTCAGGCAGCTCACACTCAAAAACACGAGCTAGTACTTTCCAAAAACGATTTTGTGGATGCATGTAATAAAAACCCACTTCCCTCGATTTTTTAGATGGAAAACTACCTAAAATAAGAATCTTAGAATCCTCTTCATAAAACGGTGGAAATTCATGTTCTTGATGTTCTATCATGATTCTAAACTACTCCACTCTTTTTCTTTGAATCCAACATATATATGCGATGGTGTAATCAAAAGTGGTCTTTTTACTAACATTCCATCGCTAGATAGTAAATCTAATTGTTCCTCTTCACTCATCATTGGAAGTTTATCTTTTAATCCTAGTTCCTTATATTTTAATCCACTCGTATTAAAAAAACGCTTCAATGGTAATCCACTTTCACGATGCCACTTTTTCAATTCTTCTTTTAAAGGATGGTTATCGACAATATGTCTTTCTTCAAATTCAATCTTATGTTCTTCTAACCATTTTTTTGCTTTTTGACAAGTACTGCACTTTGGATATGCAATAAATAAATGATTCATATTTACCTCTTTTCTACTTCATCTCTTCAGGAATCGGAGCAATCCATTCCATTTCTCTATGTGTCACCGGATGTCTTAATTTTAAACGATGGGCGTGCAACTCTAACCGAGAAGAGCGCTTTCGAGCACCATATTTTTTATCTCCTACAACCGGATAACCAAGTTCGCTAAAGTGAACTCGTATCTGATTTTTCCTTCCAGTTTTTAACTCTATTTCAACGATAGTTGTATCTTTTCTTTCTTTGATTACCTTATATAGCGTTATTGCTTCCTTACCGTCTTTTTTATTTTTTACTGAATGCACTCGATAGTTTCCATCTTCTTTTAACCATGTATGAATCATGCCTTCTTTCTTTGGCAAATTCCCTTCGAGAATCGCAATATATCCACGATATGAAACAAGTTCGTTCCAATTTTTTTGTAACATTTCTTTCATATGCTCATTCTTAGCAAATACAACGACTCCAGATGTATCTCTATCTAACCGATGAACGATGAATATCTTGCCATTTTTATAGTTTTTCTTTACGTAATTACTTGCCATATGATACAGGGTTCTCTCTTTTTCTTTCTCTGTCGAAATCGTAAGTAACCCGGATTTCTTATTCACGACAAGTAAGTCTCTATCCTCGTATAAAATATCTAGTTCTCCCGTATTCTCACTACTTCTTTGGCTTCGATGTATTTCTATCTTTTGTCCAGGCACTAAACTATAGTTATACTGTGTTACTTTTTTATGATCTACATATACACAGCCATGCGTTAAATAACTTTTTATTTTCTTTTTTGATATATCTTTTAAATTCTGCTCCAGAAAGGGAAGCAATGATTCTCTTTCTTTTACTTCATATTCTAAAATTGCTTTCATATGCACCATCTTTTCTTGTTTCATTATATCATAAACC
>USET01000009.1 GCA_900553765.1 uncultured Mycoplasmatota bacterium | reverse complement strand
GTCGATAAAAGAGATGTGAAAGCATCTCTTTTTTATGGGCCGTATGTTATTTGAAAAGCAGGCAAATAACATACGGCCTAGCAAATTATAATAATGCGGTATCGGCAATCGTAAATCCATTAGAAGAATCGTGAGTGACGATATAATAGCCGACAATTGCGGCGAGAAAGGCAAGTGCCGAATTAAATTCTTGTAAATATAAATTCGTTGCCCTTTTTCCTTCTTGTTTGGCGATTTGAATATTTCCATATCCTACGTAAAGATAAATCAATACGACGATGATGATCAAAACACTGTTGAAGTAACTTAATTTTCTTGATTCTTCATCCGAAAAGAGACGTGGTTGATCAGAAAGAGAAAGTATTTTGTCATAGGTTAGAATGATAGATATGACAACGGTAAGAAGAAATCCCATTGCGGCAATCAGTTGTATCGTAAGTAGTTCGATTTGTTGTTCTGTCGTATCATTCTGCTGCATCGAATTTTGCCCTTGCTCGAATTTTTTTGACTGTCTCTAATTCACTTGCAGTCACAAATTGATAACCTTGTTCTTTCAAAGACGGTATGATGATTTTTAATGCCTCATAAGAACGTTTATGTGTATCGTGCATTAAGATAATCGATGTATCTTGACAAGATTTTAAAACACGATTTGCGATTGTATTTGCATTTTTAATTTTCCAATCCGATGAATCAACTGTCCACATAATGGGAGTTAAATTTACTTGGTGTTTTAAATCATCATTTACGGCTCCATAAGTAGGACGAAATACGCGTGGAGTAAATCCCGTTAAATTCTTGATTGCATTCTGTGTCAAGGTAATTTCTTCTTGTAGACCATCATGATCTAATTTTGTTAGCCATTTATGTGAAAAAGAGTGATTCCCAATTTCGTTCCCATTTTTCAACATCGTTTGGACCGTTTCTTGGTATCGATTAATTTTATTTCCGATTAAGAAGAAAGTAGCTGTCACTTCTTCTTTTTTTAATAGTTTCAAAATTTGATCTGTATAGTAACTAGGCCCATCGTCAAAGGTAAGTGCGATGACTTTTTTATTAGGATCGATTACTTTTTCTGGTATAGGAATTACATCGTGTTCTTCTTCTTCAAAAACACCACGTTCGAATTCGATGTTTAAACCAATCTTATCTAAAGGAAGTGCTATAGAAATGATATCTTCATATCCGGCTGTCAATTGATTTGGATTGTAGTACAAAATAAGATAATCTTCTGTTAATGTAAAGAGGGAAAACTTATCAAAATCAGGTACCATCATTTCTGAAAACTTTTCCATTAAAATACAGTCTTTATACTTTGAAAGTAACGCCTCTTTGATGAGGGGGAGAATTTTTTTTAATTCCTCTTTCGAAATGAAGTCTTCGAGTGTCAATATTTTTTTCTCCTTCTGATCTAAGACGTATGTATGAATTTTATTGTTTGAATGTTCTAATGCATCTGATTGTGACATTGTCGTGAGAGTAATTATTACATATCGTTCATGTAGTATATTATAAGTATAAGATAGATTAAATTCGGACGGTGTTGAGAGAGATTTTGTATCTCTTTGAAATTTTTGATAGTCGAGATCGACATCTTTCTTTATTTGCGCATCCAATTTTTCATGATTGGTAATAGGGTAATTGATTGCTACTTTTTGATATTCCGTTTGCCGAATCATCGTTTTTACTTTTTCTCGTACGATCGCTTTATCTTCACAACCGACAAAAATAATGATAGACAAGAGTAGTAAAACTAGTTTTTTCACACATATCACCTGTTAAAATATATTCAAAACTAGTTAAAATCAATACAAAATAATTTTTATACGGAATATAAGAAAATAGGAGAGGAAGGGTGTATGATAAATGGAACAATTATTTCCGGCTAAATTACTCGATTTACTTGTCATCAGTGTTACGTTTAGTATGATTAGTATGGTATTCATACAGAAGTGTAAATCGATGAAGTTCGTCAGAAAAAAATGGCAAGTATGTTTGTTAAATTTCTTATTTTCTTTTCTTGTCGGAATGCCGTTTGCGAATGTTTTTTACGACGTTTCATGGTTGGATTCGATATGGGTAGGACTGTTTACTTTTGTAGGGGCTCCATCTATATATGATGCGTTAAAAAATCAAAAAATTTTTAATTACAAGCCAAGCTCGCTACAGGATACGATAGCGATACCAAAAGAAAATGAAATTATGGTACCAAAAGATGATTAGTTCATCTTTTTTCTTTTCAAACCAATTGATTTATGCTATGATAATACTATAAAGTGAGGGACTGAAATGAAGCAGGAAGGATATGTAAATGCAGAAGGAGCACCAATTGTACATAAGGAAATTGATAAAAAAACTTTAATGATTCGAATCGGTATTGTTGCTCTTGTTGTCTTTATTATCATTTTTATTTTTATTATCGTACAAAAGAGTAGTAAAAATAAGAAATGCAATAAAATCGAAGATACGATCGAGAGGGCAGCACTTTCTTCTGCAAGAGAACAAAAAATATTACCAACAGTAGAAGGAAAATCTATTACATTGGATATCGATGATTTAATTAAGGACGGTACGCTATCGAGTGAAGAAGCAAACAATGGAAAAGATGCTTGCAAAGGAAAAGTGACGATTACAAAATATAAAGAAGATTATCATATGGCAGTGAATCTAACTGGTTGTGGTTTCTGTGCGACGGAAGAAAGATATGGAAACTGGAAAGAATCAGATAAAATGCCATCTGGGAATGTGTATGTAGAGTTGGTACCTTCTTATAATTATTACACGTTTGAAACGAATTACGGTATGTGGAGTGATTATTTGACGGAAGATCAATTGGAATCTAAAAAAGATAAAAAATATAAGATAAACTTACCAAAACAAATGGATTTGATTCCAGAAGCACCAGTAGATGCACATATTGTAACGATCGAAGAGGAGAAAAAAAATTACTATCGTTATCAAGATAAAATGTGGAAATTCTATTCTAATCCGAATGCGAACTGTTCCGCATATAGTTCTGAACAGCCAAGTGGATACGCAACAAAAGATGAAACATCACAAATTGAATCCGATCCATCTCCATGGTCACTTTCTTATCCAGATGAGAAAGACTATCGATCTATCACACGAGAGATTGGATACCGTTGGTATTATATGGATGGTAAAAAGAAAGTATATTGGAAAAATGGAAAGTATGCGGTCGAGCAACCTGGAGAAAAATACACTGAAAAAGATAATGAGTCTCCAATGTATTCTTATACGGATTTAATGTGGCGTTGGTGTAACGGTGCAACAAGACGGTACATATCGTATAGTTCTGTTACGAATTCAAGTTTCCCATATCGTGATGATGAAACGATGATTACAACGTCATGGTCTAGCTACGATGAAGAATCAAGACTCGATGATACGAATCGTGGATACCGTACAGAAGAAATCCAAGTGAGATCACGTTTTAGATATAAATACGATATTTATTCTTTACCATTATTAGATAATTACGTAAGTGCAAGTAAATTTGAACAGACGGTTGGAACGACATTAGAAGAATTTGTAAAACAACCAAATGTAAAAGTAGAAGTAAAATACACATATAAATATAGAAAAGCGTAAAACATCCTATGGGATGTTTTTTGTATTGGATCAATTGTAAAATCATGGGATTTTATGAGCTCGGCGCATGAAATAGCTTGATTCTTAGTTAAAATAATGGTATATTATTATTGTAATAATAGAAGGAGGAGAATATGAAGACAAATTCAAAAGGGTTTACGTTGATTGAGTTGTTAGCAGTTATCGTAATCTTAGCAGTTATCGCATTGATTGCAACACCTTTAATTATGGGAGTAATCGACGATGCTAGAAAGGGATCAGCTAAGAATGGTGCGTATGGTTATGTCAAAGCAATGGAAAATACAATTGCTACTGAAATGATCAAAGATACGACAATCTCACCAGACTCGCCACAAACAGTAGTTGGTACAGTTTCCTTTACACCATTAATGAATAGTGGGGCAGCTGGAACTAAAAAGACAGCAAATATCAATTATAAGGGAACAAAACCAGATCGTCACAATTTAGTAATTACAAACGGAACTGTTGGAAGCGGTTCAACAATCACAATTTCTGGATACAGCTTTACAATGGATGCCAACGGTGAATGGCAAGAAGATACAGAAACAGAATAGTTGAAATGTATTAAAAATACAATATGAAAAGGGAGTTTTATCCTCCTTTTTTTCTTTGCATTAAAGTTTTGTGAAAAATAAGTAGATCTCATTTTATTCTTTTATAAAGCATGGTATAATAATAAAACGGAGGTTGTTATGAAGGAATTAATCATAGGGTCACACGTTTCTTTTCAGAAAAATACACAACTTGTGGGAAGTGTAAAAGAAGCGGTTAGTTATAGAGCGAATACATTTATGTTTTATACGGGAGCTCCACAAAATACAGCGCGCTATCCGATCGATGATAAGTTGACGCAAGAAGGATATCAATTGATGGAAGAAAATGGGATCGATCCAGTAGATGTCGTCGTGCATGCACCGTATATCATCAATTTAGCAAATACTGCAAAACCTGATAATCACAGGTTCGCAATTCAATTTCTAAGGGAAGAAATGGATCGTTGTGCGAAATTAGGAATGACACGTCTCGTTTTACATCCTGGAAGTCATGTGTCACAGACGAGAGAAGAGGGCATTCAAAATATTATCGATGGATTAAACCAGGTATTGACGACGGAAGAATCGACATATATTTGTCTGGAGACGATGGCGGGAAAAGGAACAGAGATAGGAAATTTGGATGAGCTAAAGAAAATTATAGAAGGTGTAGATCATTCTGAATACTTGAAAGTATGCATTGATACTTGTCATTTGAACGATGCCGGATACGATATGACGAAGTTTGATGATTTTTTAAGTGAATTTGACGAAAAAATTGGCATCGATCGTATCGGATGTGTTCATGTGAACGATAGTAAAAATGTTTGTGGAGCGCATAAAGATCGTCATGAGAATATAGGTCTTGGTACGCTTGGTTTTGATACGTTATATAAAATTGTGACACATCCAAAATTAAAAGATGTTCCTAAAATATTAGAAACACCTTACGTGACGAAAGAAGATAACGCCAAAGAGAAAGTATATCCGCCATATCGATTTGAAATAGATATGTTTCGAAATGGTAAGTATGATACAGAGTTATTAGAACATATTAGAAATTTTTATAAGTAAGATTGATATTTTTCTTTAAAGTACTGATATAATTCAATCATTTTCTGATAAGTCTCGGGTCTAACTTCAGATTTTACCGCTTGAAATAGAGTTGTTGGATCTCCGTATAAGACGGTTTCCCAATTTTGTTTGACATGATGGTAAAATAATTTTACTTCGTTTTCCGATAATTCAATTCCTTGTGACAACGCGAATTTTATAATGTCTTTTTCAGTTATGTTTTGAATATACTTTCGAATGAAAAAATGATACATGATCTCACCTCTATTTATTATATGTGAGAGCTTGTAATAATGAACGAAGAATAGGAGTACACTATAGATAAGGAGTGATAAGATGTATCAATTGATGAAATTGCCATATAGTTATGATGCGTTTGAACCGTTACTTAGTTATCAGACAATTTATTTACATCATGATAAATTGTATACGAGTTACTTAGAACGTCTAAACAAATTATTAAAAGAATTAAATTATGATTATCGCTATTCTATGGTGGAACTATTGGACCATTTGGATATTTTTCCCGTAGATCAAAGAGATCAAGTTTTGTTTTTACTAGGCGGGGTATTGAATCACGAACTATATTTTACATCTATGAGTCCCGAGAAAAATGTAGAACCAATGGGAGAGTTAAGAAAGCAGATTGAAAAACAATATGGGTCATGGGATGCTTTCCAAATTGAAGTGATGCGTAAAGCCAATTTGATGGTTGGAAGTGGATATACATTTATCGTTGTGGATAAAAATCACGGAATTGAAGTGATCAATCTAAGCAATCAAGAGACTCCATATAGTTATGGCATGATACCGATTGCCGCTCTTGATTTATGGGAACATAGTTATTATTTAGATGATTATCATAAACGCAATCAATATATTTCAGACTTTTTTTCTATCATTGACTTCAAAGAGATAGGAAAACGTTATGAGAAGACGATCAAAGAGAATTAATACACATCAAAATATACGTTATAGTTATTACAATAAATACAAGGATATGAAAGAAGTCATAGAAAAAAGATACAATATATTGATGATTTTAATTATCGTAATTATCATGATAATGATTGCAAATTTATTTTATGTTCAAATTATTCAAAACGAATATTATATCAATCAAGTAGAGAAATTGACAGAGAATACAGTAGAGGGAAGTAGTGCACCACGAGGTAGAATTTACGATCGCAATCATCGTTTGATTGTCGATAATATACCTGTGAAAGTGATTTATTATAAAAAGCCAAATGGAGTAACGACAGAGCAAGAGTTAGCACTTGCTATGAAAGTGGCAGAGTATATCAGTGTGGATTATACGAAGTTGACAGATAAGCAATTACGCAATTATTGGGTATTAAAAAATCCAGAAAAGGCAGATGCTAAAATTACAAAGAAAGAAAGACAAAAGGTAAAAGAGAGAAAATTAACTTCTAAGGATATCGAAAATTATAAATTAGAGAGGGTAACGGAAGAAGAGCTTGCTCAATTGACTGATATCGATCGCGAGGCTGCATATATTTATGCACTAATGAATACAGGATATTCTTATGCGGAAAAAGTGATTAAAAAAGAAGGAATTACGGATGAAGAGTATGCTAAGGTTAGCGAAAATGTAGCTAATTTAAATGGAATCAATACGCGTTTGGATTGGGAGAGAAGTTATCCTTATGGAGAAGTGTTTAGAACGATATTAGGAAGTGTTTCGACAAGTGAAAGTGGAATTCCATACGAGCTTAAGAACTATTATCTATCAAAAGGATATAGTTTAAATGATCGTGTTGGAACAAGTTATTTAGAGTATCAATACGAAGACGTTTTAAAAGGGGAAAAGAACGTATACGAGATTACGAATTCTGGAGAGTATAAGCTTGTAAAAGAAGGATCAAGAGGAAATGACGTCGTACTTACGATCGATATTGAATTGCAAAAAGAAGTAGAACGCATTTTAACAGAAGAGGTATTAAAGGCAAAGACTGAGCCAAATACAAAATATTACGATCGTTCTTTTGTCGTAATTCAGAATCCAAAGACCGGAGAAATTCTCGCAATGGCTGGAAAACAAGTGAAACAAGAAGCGGATGGAAGCTACAAAGTATATGATTATACACCAGGGATTACAACTTCGCCGGTTGTTGTAGGTTCTGTCGTGAAGGGTGCATCTCACATTGTTGGATATAATACAGGTGCTTTAAAAATTGGTGAAAAACGCTACGATACTTGTATCAAGATTGCGGCAACTCCGATTAAATGTTCTTGGAAGTATTTAGGAAATTTGAACGATATTACAGCATTGAAATATTCTTCTAACACATATCAATTTAACACGGCGATCAAAGTGGGAAAGGGAAATTACGTATACGATAAACCGTTATCGATCGATAAGACAGCATTTGATATTTATCGTAATACTTTTGCTCAATTTGGTCTTGGTGTAAAAACAGGGATCGACTTACCTGTAGAAAGTTTAGGATATAAGGGGAAGAGTGAAGTAACTGGACATTTGCTGGATTTTTCTATTGGACAGTATGATACATATACACCAGTGCAGTTGTCACAATATATAGGAACGCTTGCTAATAATGGTACGAGAGTAAGACCTTACCTACTAAAAGAAGTTTATAAGCCAGAGAAAAAGCCACTACAAAATTTACTCAGTCAAACTTCACCTGAAGTACTCAATAAAGTGGACACAAAGCAAGAGTATTTGGATCGAGTGGAAGAAGGATTTAAAGAGGTTATGACGACAAATGGAACGGGTAGTGGATTTATGAATTTAGCGTATAAGCCAGCTGGAAAAACAGGAACATCACAGAGCTTCGTCGATACAGATGGAGATGGCGTTGTCGATCTTGAGACGATTACGAATACATTCGTTGCATATGCCCCTTATGATGATCCTAAAGTGACGTTTACAGTGATTTCGCCAGATATCTATTATCAAGGTGCTCCGTCATCGTATGAGTCGACAGTCAATAAACGTATTTCACAACAGGTATCAAATAAATATTTTGAAATGTATCCATAAGATATTTGACAATTTGAATAATTGTGATATATTATTGAATGGAACTTTTAAAAAGTCTTTGAAAATAACAAATTATTTGTTATAATGTTATTACGCGTGCAAAGGAGGTAACACACATGGCAAAAAAAGGAGAAAATAGAGAACGCATTACATTACAATGTACAGAGTGTAAAAGAGAAAACTATCGTACTGAAAAAAATAAAAAGAATACAACAGAACGTTTAGAATTAAAAAAATACTGTGCAAACTGTAAAACGACGACAGTACATAAAGAGAAAAAATAAAATAAGGGTAGAAACCTTATTTTTTGGGTAAAGGAGAAAAAAGTATGATTAACATTAACGATATTAAAAACGGAATGACAATTGGATACGATGGATGCATCTATCAAATTATTGAATTTTTACACGTAAAGCCTGGAAAGGGACCAGCTTTCGTTCGTACAAAGTTAAAGAACTTAAGAACAGGAGCAACGATCGAGAAGACATTTAACTCTAATATCAAGGTAGAAAAGATTCATATTGATAAGCAAGAAATGCAATTCTTATATTCATCTGGAGATACTTATACATTCATGAATATGGAGACATATGAACAAGTAGAACTTTCAAAGGATCAACTTGGAGATGATGTAAATTATTTAAAAGATGGTCTCGATGTTACAGTTATTTTCTATCAAGGAGAAATGTTAGGACTTATGCTTCCTGATAAAATCGAAGTAGAAGTAACAGAAACGACGAGTGCTGTAAAAGGAAATACGACAAACAATGCACAAAAAGATGCTACGATTGAAACAGGGTTACTTGTAAAAGTACCATTATTTATCGAACAAGGAGAGAAAATCTTAGTTTCTACGAAAGATGGAAAATACGTATCACGTGCATAAAGAATAATGAGATTCATTGTTCTTTTTTTTAATTGTAGTATAATACTGATATCAAGTGAGGGATTGATATGAAAAAAATAACTTATATTACGGGAAATCAATACAAAGTAGTTGGAGCGAAAGGATTTTTAGAACCTCTTGGATTTGAAATTGATGCAAAAGATATTGATTGTCCTGAAATTCAAGCAGATACGATGGAAGAAGTTGCAAAATTTTCGTCTAAGTATGCTAGTGACTTATTAAAGAAAAATACGTTGAAAAACGATTCCGGTTTGGTTATTCCATCATTGAAAGGATTTCCAGGTGTATATACGAAATATGTAGAAAAAACACTTGGAGTAGATGGAGTTTTAAAGTTGCTAGATGAGATAGAAGATCGAAGTGCATATTTTATAGAAGTGCTTGCTTACACCGAGTATGGGAAAGAACCTGTTACATTTACCTCTAAGACGGAAGGAACGATTGAAAAAGCACCGAGTGGAGAAAATGGATGGAGTTGGGATTTTATATTTATACCGAAGGGGGAAAATAAAACATTAGCTCATTATCCAGATGATGAGAGATGGAAGTTTTGGGATAGCACGGCTTATGTTCAACTTGCTAATTACTTGAAAGATCAAGGAAGACTAGAAAAGATAGAGCGAAAAAATTAAACCTATAACACTTGCCTCAAATAAAAGGAAATAGTATAATACATATAAATTAGGAGGAGGTTGTGTATGTTAGAAACGAAGAAACAAGGATTACTAATCGTAATTTCAGGTCCAAGTGGTGCTGGAAAAGGAACGATTTGTGCAGAATTATTAAAAAGAAATAAAAATTTATGGAAATCCGTATCGATGACGACGCGTAAGCCGAGAAAAGGTGAAGTGGATGGAGTTGACTATTTTTTTGTATCTAAAAAAGAATTTAAGGAAAATATAAAAGAGAATGGACTTTTAGAACATGCTACCTATGCAGATGAGTTTTATGGAACTCCGCGTTCTTATGTATTAGAACATTTGAACAAGGGAGAAGATGTCATTTTGGAAATCGAAATACAGGGAGCACTACAAATTAAAGATGTCTATCCACAAGGGCTATTTATTTTTATTTTACCTCCTAGTATGAGAACACTAAAAAAGCGTTTGGAAAATCGAGGAACAGAGACAAAGGAAAAGGTGTTAAAAAGATTCAAACGTGCTTATCAGGAGATTAACGAGGTAACTAAGTATAATTATGTTGTTACAAATGATACTGTGGAAAATGCAACGAATAAGGTGGAAGCAATATTGATGGCAGAAAAATGTCGTGTCGACCGTATTGAAGAGGTATACTTAGACACAGTAGAAGAGGAGTTACATGAGTCTCTTGTCGATAATAAAGAATTGAGTAATGAGGTTAAAGATTTTTAATGGAAATAGAAAGATATATAGAAGAAGCTTCATCGATGCCGGTATCTGCTTGTGGAGAAAACAGTGAGTGTTACTTGTTTTCTGATGTGGCATTATTGCATGGAGCATATTATGAAGAGCATTTAAAGATAATGCAAAGGGAGAATGAAAATTTATGGAATCGAGGGATGATGGTTCCACGTGTGTTAGAATATCGTTTTACTGATGAAAATAGCGATCAGAAATATCGAGAAGGTTGGCTATTAGAAACGAGAGTCGAGGGAAAACCAGTGCATCAGACTTGTCCGTTTCCATTGATTTTTCGTCCGACAACGAGAGAAGAAGTCGTATATAATTATGAAAAAGAAGTTCATAATGCAATGATATATGAACGTGAACTAGAAAAATTAGCAACTGCTCCTCAGGTGCATTACGATAAGTTTTTATCCGATATGTTAGTGTTAGGACAACATGAGTCATTGTGTTATGATGCTACGTATGCTTCTAATTTTCAATACGATTCAAAAGAGGGATTTGGATTTGTAGATTTAACACCGAGACATGTGATCGATACTCCTGATTTCATTTGCTATTCTTATTTAAAAGTGCTGCTGGGAAAAGGAAATATTTTAAAAGAGGATCGAGAGTTTGTAGAGACATGGATCGATCAGATTCTCATGAAATGTTGGATAGCAATGCAAAATAATCCGACTTTAAATAATCTTTATCGAAACATCGATGAATTAAAAGAAGATTGTTATTATAGACAGTTTCGAAAACTAGGGTTTCTATTAACCCCGTTATCATCTATGGAAGATTATGTGAATCGTGGAGAACAAGTGATCGAAATGTTAAAGAAAATGAATTTAATCAAAGAAGAAGATAAAAAAGTGTTATAATTGTTGACAAAGTACATAGAATTATGTATAATGTAATGGAATTGAAAAAAGGAAAGCAGAAGGAATCCACTTCTCACCCGATAGCTAAAGTTATGGGTAATAAGCCAAAAGAGATATTATTGACTATATAATATAACGATGTTTGGAAGATAAGTGGATACCTGGTATTCACTTTTTTTATGGAGGTGTCAGTTATCGCAAATAAAGAGAGAGATTTGTTTATCAACGAACAAATAAGAGCAAAAGAGGTTATGTTGATTGGTCCGAATGGGGAACAATTGGGAATTAAACCATTAAAAGACGCTCTAACATTAGCATCTTATGCAGGGTTTGATCTTGTTTTAATGAGCCCAAATGCCAAACCACCGGTTTGTAAGATTATGGACTACAATAAGTTTAAGTATGAAAAGAAAAAACAAAACAAGGAAAACTTAAAAAAGCAACGCGAGAGAAACTTAGAGATGAAAGAATATCGATTAACAGTATCGATCGATGTTCACGACTTTAATACGAGAGTGAAAAATTCATCTAAATATTTGGAAAAAGGTCATAAGATCAAAGCATCTATACGTTTCAAAGGTAGAGAGATGGTTCATATCGATCGTGGAAAAGATGTATTACATCGTTTCGCAGAAGCATTGAGCGAAATTTCTACAGTAGAACAAAAACCTGTATTAGATGGTCGTGTGATGACAATGATACTTGCGCCAAAGAAGGAAAAGTAGGAGGGACATATATGGCTAAAAAGACACAAAAAACACACAAGGGAACAGCTAAAGTTTTAAAAGTAAGACCTGGTGGAACAGTAAAAATTGGAAAACCTGGAACGAGACATAACACAGGAAAGAAAAATGCTGCATCTAATAGAGCCGGAAGAAAGGGTTCATTATTAAGTAAAGCAGACATGAACAGATTAAAAAGTTTAATTAAAAAGTAAGATTTAGAAGGAGGATATTATGCCAAGAGTAAAAAATGGAACAATTCACCGTGCACGTAGAGCAAAGGTTTTAAAAGAAGCAAAAGGTTATTTCGGAAGTAAACACAGATTATATAGAACAGCAAAAGAACAGGTGATGCATTCACATAAATATGCATATAGAGATAGAAGACAAAATAAAAGAGAGTTCAGAAAATTATGGATTACAAGAATCAATGCAGCTTGCCGTATGAATGATATTAGTTATTCTAAATTCATCAACGGATTAACAAAAGCTGGTGTTACGGTAAACCGTAAGATGTTAGCTGAAATTGCAATCGATAATCCAAAGAGCTTCGCTTCTTTAGTTACAATTGCAAAAGACGCTTTAGAAGGAAAGAAATTCGAGGAGACTAAAGCTCCAAAGACTGTGAAGAAGGAAGAAAAACCTACTAAAAAAGAAAAGAAAGAAGAAGCAACAGATTATTCTAAAATGACAGTTGCAGAACTTCGTAAGCTTGCAAAAGAAAAAGGTGTAGAAGGAACTTCTACAATGAAAAAAGCAGAATTATTAGACGCTTTAAAGTAAGATACCAAATGGTATCTTTTTTTGTTTACATTCGCTTTTTCTTTCGTAGGTGAGAATTTGTAGAAGTGTGCTATAATGTTGGTAGGGGGAGTTTGTATGTATCAGAATTATGTTGAGTTAAAAAATCAGATGGAACAGGTAAAAGCAGAAAAGGAAGAATTAGCAAGAGCGTTTAAAGCAAAAGAGATCGATCTTGGAGTCGAGGAGTATTATGCTCAAGTGCAGGATTTACAGCTAAAAGAAAATCAATGTAAAGCTGCTGTAGAAGAGTATCGTAAGGAACACAAGTTAGAAATTTCACGGGAGATGTTAAAAAATTATTTTGGATATGAACTCAATCCTGAGTATATCAAATCTATTCGTCCAGATGGAATGGCGATGCAAGTTGATGTGAAGGAAGAAAAAAGCATTAAACAGTTAGATAACGAGATTTTCAGTTGTTTAAAACGTGCGCGTGAAATGTTTCAGAAACACGAGATAGATGAATTTACATATACGGAAATTTTAAGCGCGGTTGCAACAGTGAAAAAGGATATTTATCAGACACTTGGAGTAAAAGATGAGACAAAAGAAGCAAATGCGTCTATGCAACATTCAGGAGGGCCTTCATTACCTCTAGTATTAGGGCTTATCTTACTTATTGTTGTCATTGGAGTATGCTGGTTTTTATTGTTTTAAAATCTTTTCTTGAGAAAGGAGCAGCTCATGAGGGAATTATATATCGATTTTGATGGTGTCTTAATGGATACCATTACCACTTCTTATCGTTTATTAGACGAACAACAAGTAGATTTGGATAACTATGATGAAGTTTTAAAATTTTATCAAACTTTGAATTGGGAACAAGTAATTGAAATTACCCCTATTTTATACGATAGTATGGATCGCTTAAAAAGAATGAAAGAATCAAATCGTTTTAATATCTCTGTTTTAACTCATGTCAATAGCGTTCCTGAGATTGTGGAAAAAGTAAAATTTATACGGAAATATTTTGATGATATTACGATTATTGCTTGCCCTAAAGAACTTAGTAAAACCAAGATGGTACATGCAAAAGATGCAATTCTGATCGACGATTATTCTGAAAACCTAAGAGAATGGAAGGCGGCTGGAGGAATTCCAGTAAAGTTTTCTCCAACGAAAAAGACAACAGAATTTTTATGTGTCGATCGAATCGATCAAGTGTTAGACATTTTATAATTTTTTGTATACAAAAAAGAACAACTACTCATAGTTGTTCTTATATAAATATTTACCAAATGAGGTGACATATGGAAAAGGAATTATTCGATATATTTTTTGAAGTGGTACATGGTGCTAAGATTGGTAAGATTCCGACTGTGTTATCTTATGTACAAGCAGGATTTGAAACGGAAATCAAAGATCGCTTTTCTAACGTAAGTGAAGATAGTAAACATATACTTTACATCGATGATTTTAATCGATTTATGAATGCGCTGAAACGATACAGTGAAATTGTAATGAATACGGATCATACATGGTTTCGTGTTTCAGAGGAGAAAAATCATGCTTACTGGAGAGCTAATCTCGTATATTTACTTGCAAATATGACACCACAAGATTTTCAAAAACCTACTGAATTTGTGAATCGTTATATTGCATTTTGTGAGGATCGGACATTTTCAGAATCGATGACGATGGAGTATGCTCCTTTGGATTGTGAGATTCATGTAGAGAGAAAAGAACAACCTGCAGGTCAGGAAACGCCATATGCGCTTTCCATTACATTGGAAAAAGAGTATCCAGAAGGTGTGGCTCATTATACGTTGCCGTTAATTAGATATGGAATTGCAAACAATCAATTATATCTTTATGCAATTCAAGGAAAGAATAATAGTGATATAATGGAGTTGGATAAGAAATTAGCAAAAAAGGCAAATCGTTATTTCTACAAAATGAATAAAAATTGTCGCGAAGAATTACAAGATGCTCCATTACCTTTCATGTTTGCGTCCACAATCTTATTAAAATGTATGCAGGAAGTGGGAATAGAAGATATGGTGATTGCAAAGTCATTACCATTAAAAGTGGAAATGAAGAAAAATGTATTTGGAGATATGACAAAGTATAAAGGATTAAGTTCTAGCAAGTTGAAAGCACTTGGTGTTATTACAAATGTAGAAGAGATTGAATATAATCTCACAACTCGTTTCTTGCACGTGGTAGAACGTTTACAGGAACAAATAAATGGAATTACTTTTACAGGAGAAGATGAGAGTTTTTTAACGGCGAATGTGAATGGAAATATGTTATTTTCGGAAAATGAGGTATATCAAACATTATTAGATTCCGCAGTTACATATCAAAAGAGAAAGTAAAGGAGATAAAAAGAATGCAGCAATTAAACAATATAGCGAGATTAAAAGATTTGTATGGAGATGAATTTGATGAAAAACATTTAATTACTGTGTTTGACATCAATGGAAATCCATTTCAAATGATAGGGGCATCATATCTTGAAATCAATGCTTTAGAAGGTGGATATATTATTACGCCGGATGGTAAATTTATTACAGTACGGGATTTTCAAGAACATGATGATGTGTTTTCCCTTTATATCAATTACTATAAAGGTACTCCAGAGTCGACAGAACAGTGGGGAAGCTATGAATGTACGAAAATGTTGAACGACATGAAACATATTGTATATTTTGGCGTTAAAACGAGGTATACGACAGAGATTGTTACGGGAAAAGAAGCACAAAACTATTTGAAGAATGCTCGTATTTCTAATATAGCAAAAGGGTATGGAGTACTTTCATTTCCAAAGAATCGCGATATAACCAATGAACAAAAATTAGCGACACAATTACTTTTGTTTACTAATGATAGGCAGACAGGAGAAAAAGCTTCTAAAGTACTAGACATTAGCTATGGAAATATGGAAGAAAATATCGTTTATGATCACCGTGATATGTTAAATGTGTTTCAACCAAAAGAAGAAGCAGGACTACACTTGCCGAAAGAAGATATTAAATATGCTCTTGGATGTTTTAATCGAATGGTTGTGACTGACATGAAAAAATTAAATCGCGTGAAGTCGGAATTGCAACAGTACGATGAAAAGACAAATATGGATGTTAAGATAGTGTTGAGAGATCTTTACCGGCATATTGAATCATCAGATCTTTCTGCATTAGAAAAAGGACGCGAATTTGCAGAAGTCATTCGTATTGCACAGTCGTATGACGATCCTACTGTATACGGATATATGATGGGGGAAGATGAAAAGTTAAGAATTGCAAATGAAAAGTTATTCTTTAAATTAAATCGATACCAAAATTGGGTAGAATATATTCAAAAAGGAAAGATTAATCAAAATCAAACAGCATATAAAAAATAATTAGCACTCGCTATTGACGAGTGCTAATTTTAGTGCTATAATGTGATTGTTTGGTAAATAGACCAAATGAAAAGGAGGGGATACTTATGAATAATAATCAAAATCCGTACCAAGAAAACTTGGAAAATGTATTGGAAAAATACGGTAGAGATATCACTGCTGGAGTACGTGATGGAAAACAGGACCCTGTCATCGGTCGCGATGATGAGATTCGTAGTATCACTCGTATTTTATCGAGAAAGACGAAAAATAATCCAGTGTTGATAGGAGAACCTGGAGTCGGAAAAACAGCCATTGTAGAGGGACTTGCACAGCGTATTGTAAGAGGGGATGTTCCAGATAGTTTGAAGAACAAAACTGTGTGGGAACTCGATATGGGAGCATTGATTGCCGGAGCAAAATATCGTGGAGAATTCGAAGAGCGTTTAAAAGCAGTTTTGAAAGAAGTAAAAGAATCTGAAGGGAAAATCATCATGTTTATCGATGAGATTCACATGATTGTAGGAGCTGGAGCACTCGAAGGAGCAATGGATGCTGGAAATATGTTAAAGCCAATGCTTGCGCGTGGTGAACTCCACTGTATCGGTGCAACAACACTGGATGAACACCGTCAGTACATTGAAAAAGATGCGGCACTGGAAAGACGGTTCCAGCCGGTTATGGTTGATGAACCGACCGTTGAAGATACCATTTCTATCTTACGTGGTTTAAAAGACCGTTATGAAGTATATCACGGTGTAAAAATTACAGACGGCGCACTGGTATCTGCGGCAACCCTTTCAGACCGTTACATTTCCGACAGATTCCTGCCGGATAAAGCAATCGACCTTGTCGATGAAGCCTGCGCAATGATTAAGACCGAACTGGATT
>USET01000008.1 GCA_900553765.1 uncultured Mycoplasmatota bacterium | reverse complement strand
TTGATCTCGTTCCAAGTCTTAGGATCATCGATCTTATTTAGACTACAACTTTCATCTTCATTCCACAATACTTCTGCCGTATATAAAATAGTCGAATCATGATCAACCGTCTCATCAAAAGAATAAACCATATAATCTTTATTCGTACTATCCAGATGAAAAGTCAAGATTAACTCTGCTTGTTTTAACGTTCCATCTTCTTGTTCGATTTCGATATATCTTTTCTCTTGCATCTATGCTCTCCCCTTCTCCACTCTTATTATCATATTATACCATGATAAAAAACAAAGTTCAATTACTTTCTCCCTAAAAACATACATATGACTATTTTTATACACTCAGTCTAAGTAACAAACCGCTTTTTGCTTGATTTGTTCTTCACTTAATTGTTCTAAATAACGTTCACTATCTTCTTTTGCACGTAATGCAATACTTAAATCCTGCTTTAAATTTGCGATCTGAAAAACCATATCACCACTCTGACGTAGCCCAAACAAATCACCACTACCACGTAATTTAAAATCTTCTTCGCTGATTTTAAATCCATCGTTCGTATTTGTCAAAATAGAAAGGCGTTCGGTTTCATGATTGCTAATCAAAATTGCGTATGATTGAAAATCGTTTCTACCTACTCTACCACGCAATTGATGAAGTGTAGCAAGTCCAAAGCGAAATGCGTCAAAAATGACAATCATCGTCGCGTTTTTTACATCGACCCCTACTTCAATCACTGTAGTACTGATTAGAATCTGAATCTCATTGGTCTGAAACTTCTTCATAATTTCTTCTTTTTCTTCTGGTTTCATCTTGCCGTGCAATACACCTATTTTCACTACTTTTCCAAATGCTTTATTCATATTTTGTTCTAACTTGTATACATCCGTCTCTTCGCTCTTATCACTTTCCTCGATCAAAGGTGCTACGACATATATCTGATGATGCTTTTTTAATTCCTCATACATTGCCATCAAGACATCCTTCATCTCGGATTCTTTTTTGAGCAAGGTGATAATTTTCTTTTTCCCAGAAGGAACTGTATGAATACTGGAAATATCCATATCTCCATAAAGAGTTAATGCATAAGTTCGTGGTATTGGTGTCGCACTCATATATAGGACATCCGGTCGAATTCCTTTATTTTTCAAATTTGCTCGCTGATTGACGCCAAAACGATGTTGTTCATCAGTGATGACAAGCCCTAAATTTCGATAAATGACATTCTCGCTAATCAAGGCGTGTGTTCCGATGACGACATCGATCTCTCCGCTTTCTAGACCATTCCATATTTCTCTTTTTTCTTTTATCGTTAACTTTCCTGTCAACTTCGCGATTTTGATCGGTATGTTTTGGAACTGCTTTTTCATGTTATCGTAATGTTGACTCGCCAAAATTTCCGTCGGTGCCATGAAAGCACTTTGATATCCATCGAGATAATTTAAATAGATCGCTAAAAAGGAAAGTACTGTCTTTCCACTTCCGACATCTCCTTGAATCAAACGATTCATACGATGAGAAGCCAAGAAATCTCGTTCGATTTGAAAAATACACTTTTCTTGATCCTCTGTCAATTGAAAAGGTAGTGACTCGATCATAGACTGTAATTCTGAATGATGTTGAGTTCGTTTCAACCCTTCTTCCATCTTTGTCTCTCTTTTTAATAGATTTAATTTCAACATGTAAGTAAATAGTTCTTCATACTTTAGCCTCGTACGCGCTTTTTTCAACTCGAGCGTGTCTTGAGGTTTATGCACGATTCGGACACTATCAGCTTTCGATAAAAAATGATAAGATCGAGAAATCTCCGAAGGTATTTCATCCACTAAATGTGAAAGATCTTGAAAAGCATTTTCGATATATTGACGCAATTGTTTTTCCGTTATTCCATCTGTTAAATGATAAATTGGGACAAGTTCCGGAATATCGGATAAAACTCCAAACCGAATATCAGATGCAGTGATCGTATTGTGCTTTTGATCATATTTTCCAATTATGATAATATTTGTTCCAATCTGTAAATGTTGTTTCAAAAAGCTACGATTGAAAATAGATACTGAAAAAATACGATTCTGTGCCTGACACCGAAAACTCATTCGATTCATATTTCTCTTAAAATAAAAACTGCGTGGTTCGGATTCTACGATTCCATCGATGACGACCTTCTCTTGATCTTGCACTGCATCCATATTGGTTCTTTGTAACATTTCATAACGATATGGATAATAAGAAAGCAGATCAGCAACAGAAGTAATTCCTAAACGAGCCAACTTTTCAATTCCCTTAGGTCCTAGCCCTCTCAAGTCTTTTAATTCCATCTTATCACCTACTGACACTATCTTCAGTATAGCAAACATGTGTTTGTGGGTCAATGTCGTTTCAATCTTGTTCGTGCATTTTTTTACATCTTTCATCATTTTTTTCAAAAAAAAGGTTGACAAAAGATGCTTTATCGATTAAGATAGGAAGCACCAATTCGAAATTAAACCGAATTGGAAAATGCTAGTATCACACTAGCCAACCCCTTTTTATTCTTTTATTGGGACCGTCTCAGGGGACGGTCCCTTTTTTGTACAAAAAAAGTGCTACAACGTGCACTTTTTAATCTCCAAATACATTTGAAAACCTAGTTTTATATATCTTCGATGCATATCTTGGTTCAAACTTTCCAGGTTTCACTTCCTCTTGATATTCATATTTCACATAAACTGTCACTCGCTGTAACCATAGACCTGTCGCAGTGAAACTCATACGATCTTCTTCATAATCTATTTTATCGCCAAAAGAAGTATTATTTTCAAAACTACTAATATCATCGTAACTATACCCTTTGGTATATCGTGCGTCGACAATTTTTACATCGTTTTTCGTATTGATCGTAAGAGTTCGACGGAAACTTCCCCAACTAGACGACAATGCTCCAAAAGATCCACTCACGTACAAATCTTCAAAGCTTCCTTCTAATACGATAATTCCTTCGATAACAACTCTCTTCATCGTGGTATTTCCATGCTGATCTTCTACATAGACAGTATAGTAACCATTTTGCGTTAATCCATTTACAACGTATTGTTCTCCTTGGAGAGCGATAGGAATTCCAGAAGTTGCCACTGTATCTTCAGGTTGATTTCCCTGTAGATATTTTACAGAGCGAATCCCATATTCACTTGTTGCGACAATCGATAAACTCGCGTTTTGATCTTCGTTATATAATTGATATGATGTAGAAACAGTCGGCGCTTTCTCCACATCTGTCACTTCTAATTTACAGGTTTCTTTGTTGTAATCAGTAATTGTTACTTTATCTTGGTCGAATTCTTTGATCGCGCAAAATTTCGTATCATGCATAACAAGAGCGAGGCTTTCTTTGTTTTTGATAATCAATTTACCATCAGTCGGAACACTACCTTTATAGCCAAGTTTGTCTTTTGCTTCTGGTAAATCTAATGTCTCTCCAGCATAGTTCTCATTTTTAAATGCCTTTTTTGCAACATAGTAATCTCCGGAACTGATAATTCCATAAGCACTACTTTCAAATGCACCTCTTTTTGCACTATCAATTGCATTCATAACAAGCGGTACAGTAATCAAAGCAATGATAGCCAACACGACAATCACAGCTAGTACTTCTAATAAAGTAAACCCGTTTTTTCTTCTCATTATACATACCCCTATTCAGTTTTATTATATCAAAAGAGTTACAATTAGCAATAATCATACTATGGATTTACACACATTAGACATCTTCTTCTAACTTTTGAAGTTGTCTAACGACAAGCTGTAATTTATCAAATCGTTTTTCTACTTTCGCACGAACGAGAATAATATCTCCTTTCTCTAAAGAATATTGTTCATAGATCTTAGGAAATAAAACAACATCGATCGTATTCAACTCATCACTTCCTGTGATAAATCCCATTTTATCATTTTTCTTTGTCGAAATTTCTTTCACTTTGTCGACGTATAAAACGATATCGATCTCTCGATCAAAATAATTAGGAACCATCGCGATCGTAATACTATTTGGATAACGTAAACGCTTTTCTGTTACTGGATGCTCTGAAAGATAAAATCCAAAAACTTCTAATTCTTTCTGCATTCTCTCTTTCTTAGAGTACTCTTCAACTTTTTGCAACATCGGCTTTTCCACATATTCTTCTTCGATATCATGAGCAACCTCAGAATAATTAATCAAAAGATCGATGTTTTCATATAATGTATGTTGATTGATTCCAAACGAACGAAAACATCCCGCATCGTTTAAACTTTCGATTGCTTTTTTATTGACCGCTTTTCCATAACATCGTTGAAAGAAATCATAGATATCGGTAAAAGGTCTTTTATTTCTTTCTTCCAAAAGAATAGACACAACGCTTCCTCCAATATTTTTAATACTAGAAAAAGGATATCGTATTCCACTTTTCTCGATTTGATATTCCTTTCCACTCAAGTTAATATCAGGAGGTAATAATGTGATATGGTTTAACTTACATTCATAACTGTATTCTTTTGTTTTGACCTCGCTTCCGATTACCATAGATAATAAACTTTTCATAAAGTGTTTCGTATAATGGGCTTTCAAATATGCCATTTTATAGGCAATCATAGAATAAGCAACAGAATGAGCACGGTTAAATCCATAAGATGCGAATTTTAAAATCAAATCGTATACCTCTGTCGCGACCTTTTCCGTATAGCCTCTAGCCGTACTTTGTTTGATAAATTTATCCTTTTCTCGAATGAGTACTTCTTCTTTCTTTTTACTCATAGCACGTCTTAATACATCGGCTTCCCCATAGGTATAGCCAGCAAGTAAACGAGCGATCTGCATGATCTGTTCTTGATAGACGATAATTCCATAAGTTGATTTTAAAATTGGCTCTAAATCAGGATGGATATATTCGATTTTTTCTAACCCTCTTTTTCGTTTGATAAAGTGATCGATATTCTGCATTGGTCCCGGTCGAAATAAAGCGATTGCCGCTGCAACTTCTTCGAAGCTATTCGGTCGAAACTTCCTTAAAAAATTCATCATTCCACTAGATTCAAATTGAAAGATACCAACCGTATTCACTTCGGTAAATATAGATATTGCCTCTTTATCATCAAGAGGAATTTCCGTAAATGATAGTGGAGTATGTTCTATCTTTTCAACACTATCTAAAACATCCCGAATCAACGTTAAATTACGAAGTGCCAAGAAATCCATCTTTAGTAATCCAAGATCTTCTAAATATTCCATAGAATATCCCGTCGTATAAAATCCTTCATGAGATAAAGATAGTGGAATTACTTCATCTAGATCTTTTTGACACATAACAATTCCCGCTGCATGAATTGACGTATGTCGTTTTAAACCTTCTAAACGAAGGGCAACTTGATATAACTTCTGTAAGTTGCGATCGTATTGAATGAGATCTATCAATTTCTTAGATGCTTTATAATTTTCTAGTAATGTCATTCTAGCATCCAATAACTTACAAACACGATCTACTAATTTTAAATCGATATCCATCGTACGAGCGACATCACGAATTACTTGTTTTGCACCTAACGTTCCAAATGTAATGATTCCTGCAACACGCTTAAAACCATATTTTTGAATACAATACTGGATGACTTCTTCCCTTCTGTTATATTCAAAATCGATATCGATATCCGGCATCGTAATACGCTCTGGATTTAAGAAACGTTCAAATAAAAGGTCGTATTGAATCGGATCGACATCTGTAATATTAAGACAGTAAGATACTAAAGATCCTGCTGCACTTCCCCTACCTGGTCCGACTAAAATTCCGTGATCTTTCGCATATTTAACGTAATCCCAAACAACGAGAAAATAATTGCAAAAGCCCATTTTCTGAATCGTATCTAACTCGTATTTCAATCTCTCTAAATACACTTTCTTAACCGTTGTACCAAAAATGCGACGAAGTCCTTCGATACAAAGCTGCTTCAAATAAGAATAAGCATCTAGTCCATTTGGACAATCGTAAATAGGAAGCAAATTCTCTTCTTTTTCTAATTCGAATTGACACAACAATTCGATTTTTTCATGGTTATGGAGATCCATCTCAAATGATATATCGTACTTCATTTCTGGGAAAAGACGATGTCCCTCTTTTTTATCAGTTACATCCTCCAATAAGATTCCCTTTTGAATTGCAATCAAGTACGGATAAAACTTTTCATCTTCCTGCGTTAAATAATAGATCGGTTTCATGTAGACTGCATTGTCTTTTTTTAATTGCATCCTCTGATCTTTCGATTCATATCCGATAAAAAGATCTTGATAAATTTTATTGAGCTGATGGTATAGAGGACTACTTTCAAATGGTACAATACATAACAAATCTACACTATACATCTCAACTTCTTCGATCGAAAGAGATCTCTCACTTTGAATCGTACTTAATTTTAATAAGCTCTGATATCCACGATACGATTTCGCATAAACGACAAATGGAAGATCATTCAACTTGATTTCTAAACCAATGATCGGTTTGATATCATTTTTTTTACAAGCCAAATAAAATTCCATCGCACCGTATAAATTCGAATCTGTAATTGCAAGGGTATCGATGTGATGTTCCTTTGCATAAGAAATGAGATCCGGAATTCGTATCATACTTTCCAGCAAACTATATTCTGTTTTTAAATAAAGTGGAACCATATCGACACCT
This sequence comes from uncultured Mycoplasmatota bacterium, assembly GCA_900553765.1. Lineage (GTDB taxonomy): Bacteria > Bacillota_I > Bacilli_A > RF39 > UBA660 > Fimihabitans > Fimihabitans intestinipullorum. The sequence goes on along the minus strand of USET01000008.1, from coordinate 10,842 downwards.
CCTACTCTCATTATATCAGGAAAACAAAAGAGAGGAAACCCTCTCTATTTTTGATAATGATGTTGATCGCTAGAAAACAATAATAATCCCTTTCGTTTTAGATCTTCAACAGAATTGGAATAACCTCTATTCGATTTTCTTGTCATCGCAAGGTACTCTTCTCCAGTATGACTTTGCTTTTCAATTTCCTCTTCTCTCCCCGTTCGAGATAAAAAGAACGTATCACAATAATTTTTAGCTATCTCTTTTGTCCAAGGAAGATAACCGTACTCTAATAATCGACGAATTACTTCTGTCGTTTGAGGATTTTTCTTTGCAACATAACCTGGATCTGGGCTCATTAAAACAAAACCATCTTTCTTGATATAACAAGAATCTAAACAATTTTCCGTCAAACAAAATTGTTGATATGTAATATCGATCAATACGGGATAAGGTTTGCCTTCACAAACCAAATCGGCAATCAAAACAGAATGTCCCAAAGCCTCTTCATGAATCGCTGCTCCTATATCTAAAATTCGAACAGGAATTCCTATACTCTCTAATCCTCTTCCGATCATACTTTGTGCTGTATCACACAAATTTCGAAATGATCCATCTGAATAGTCTAGTAATTTCAATCTTGCATTAAAAATAACAGTATTTAAAAACGCGGTCAACTCATCATAAGTAAACTGTCCACTGGATTGATATTGTGCAATCAGCCTTTGCAATTTTGGTTCCGATACGTAATGATTACAGATTTGAAAATCGATAATAAATGGCTTCATCATTTTTCAACGCTCCTATTACTATTAGAATATCATGCGAGCCATTGTTCGTCAACGATTTTACATACTTCAAACAAAAAAAGAAAAATTCTTTTTATTTTTCTTTTGCGATAAATCGAATAATCGTACTTTTTCCAATTTCTTTACGAATGATCTGTGAGTAAAAATCCGATAGATCAAATTCCTTCTCTAACTTCTTTTCCGCCGTCGATGTCGTATATAAACTAACGATCGTTCCAACAGAATCAAACACTAAATCTTTCGCTTGTATTTGAAATGGAATTTCATTTTTTTCTCTCTTTCCAAAAGTAACTTCAAACTGATCTAACGTTTGATGTTCCCAAATTCCATTATTATTGACAGAGATCGTAAGACTTCCAATATCCCCTTGATATTTTTTTAAAGATAAATCATCAAGTGCATGGATATCACTCAAATCCAATTTTAAGTCAATTGCTCCACTTACAATCTGATCATTTACGATGCTAGGATAAAATTCTGTTGTAAATTGTACTGTAATAAAACTTTTTCTCTCGTAATTTCTCTGACGAATATTGATCTCTGTGAATTTTTCTTTAAATGGATGTTTTTTTATTTCTAACATGTCTTTCCACCGCCTTTTGGTATTATAACAAATTGTATTTATGATGTAAATAAAAAGAGACTACTCCATCGTAATCTCTAAATACGAAACGAAAATATTTTCGACGATCTGACTGTGCAGTTGAAGTTCGCTCGTACGTCTTGCAATTTATTTATCTTTGGTGCCTAGAAATGCTAAGCAAAATACCAATACTAGATAGTGTAATAAGTAAACTGCTTCCACCGTAAGAAAGAAACGGAAGTGTCACTCCTGTGACTGGAATGAGTCCAACGACCACACAAAGATTCAACACTGCCTGGAATGCGATCTGGAAGGTAATTCCAAAAGCAAGATATTTAGAAAAAAGATCGTTACTCTTTCGAGCAATTTGAAATCCTTTATAAATAATTAATAGAAATAACGATGTTACGATCACAACACCTAAAAAACCAAACTCTTCGCTAATGATAGAAAAGATAAAATCAGTCTGTGGTTCTGGTAGATAGAAATGTTTCTGCCTTGAATTTCCAAGACCATATCCAAATAATCCACCCGGTCCGATCGCATAGAGGGATTGAATAATCTGAAATCCACTTCCCAATGGGTCTTTCCATGGATTTAAAAACGATAAAATTCTCTCCAGGCGATATGGTGCGACCGCGATTAAACCAGCAATTCCAAGAAGTCCTACTAACCCAATTCGCAAGAAAAATTTAAACGAAACACCACCTACGAATAATAGTCCTATCACACTCATCACCAAGATCATACCAGTTCCAAAATCAGGTTGTAACATAATAAGTCCAAACACAAATAGAGTAAGCCCTAAAATTGGAAGTACTCCCGTTTTAATTTTCTTCATATCTCTCTCATTTCGATAAAGATATTTCGCCGTAAACATAATGAGTCCTAGTTTTGCAAATTCACTTGGCTGAATTCCAAAAGAACCAATTCCAAACCAACTTCGACTCCCATTTCGAACTGTTCCTATTCCAGGAATCAACACGAGAATTAATAAAACAATACATCCAATTAAAATACGATTGACATTTCTTTCATAGACATGACAATCGATCTTACTGATAAAATACATGAAACAAACTCCAACGAGAAAGAAAATTGCTTGATTTTTAACAAACTTAAAAGGATCGTTAAACTTATACTCTGCCCATACATAAGACGCTGATGCGATCATCACAATTCCAAAAATAGAAATTAATAAGACACCTAATAACAATACATAATCTATTCTTCCTTTTTTCATATGCACCTACATCCATATCCCAAATGCGATCGATGCCATCGCACCTAATAACCCAATAACCCAAAATAATTTGACGATGTCTCTCTCATCCCATCCACATTTTTCGAAACTGTGATGTATTGGAGCCATCGGAAATAACCTTTTTTTCGTCCACTTGTAATAAATTCTCTGCAAGATACAACTCGCAGTTTCTAATACAAAAACAATTCCGATCAATACGAGTAATAACTCATGTCTCGTTAAAATAGCTAATGCTCCTAATGTTGCTCCTAAAGATAACGATCCGGTATCTCCCATAAATACTTTTGCTGGGCTTACATTAAACAGTAAAAATCCTAACAATGCACCAACTAAGATAAAACAGAACATACCAAGTTCTTGATACCCTTCTAACCATCCAGTATGATAGCTGATGACACCAAAGGTAAAAAAGGCAATCACGGAAAGTCCTCCAGCAAGACCATCCAGTCCATCTGTTAAATTGACCGCATTACTACTGGCAAGCAACAAGAATAAAATGAAAAGTCCATAAAACCATCCAATATTAATTTTGATGTGCAAAGTATGAATCCATATGAGAGGTTCGTTACCTGCAATCATAAATAAATAGAAGAAAATGATGGCGATAACAAGTTGTAAAAATAACTTCTGTTTTTCGCTAAGTCCTGCATTATTATGCCTTTTGATAATGAGATAATCATCTAAAAACCCAATCAAGGCATAGCCTATAAAGGTAACCATCACAATACAAAATGTATAACTAAGTTCCAATCGACCTGTTAAATATAACAAAAGCAAAGTTCCTAGTGTTGGAATGATAAAGATAAATCCACCCATCGTAGGTGTTCCTTGCTTCTTGCTATGCCTATCTTCTAGGTAGACGCTTAAACTCTGTCCTGCCTTATGACGTTTTAAAATAGGAATCAATATCACTGCCGTAACGATTGCAAAAATAAATCCAATCATCATAGCAAGTGTCGCCTTGGTCAAAATCAACATAAGCTTCCTCCTATTCCGTTAAATATAATCGAACTGTCTCTCCTTCGTAAATTCTCGTCTTTGCCTTTGGTGATTGATATCGCACACGGTTTCCCGTTCCTGTAAACTCCACCTTAAATTTATCCAAAGCCTTCACTGCATCCTCTGTACTTTTTCCTACGACGTCAGGTATCGTTGCATATTTCTTATCTAAGTAATTATACTTCTTTTCCGTCCATCCTTTTCTTCTAGGAATCTCTAACGTTTCGATCGCATCCTCCAAAATCGATTTGACGATAGGAGCTGCAATCGTACCACCATACTGTGTTGCCCCTTTCGCATTATCGATTGCAACATAGACGATCACTTGTGGATCATCTGCAGGCAAGAATCCCATAAAAGATGTAATATAATTTCCAACCATATATCTTCCGTCTTTTACTTTCTGTGCGGTTCCTGTCTTTCCACCTACACGATAACCATCGATGTAAGATGGTCTTCCTGTTCCATTGGTAACAACGCTTTCCAGTGTCATTCTTACCTGTTCACTCGTACTTGATTGAATCACTTTACGAACTAACTTTGGCTTATTTTCTTTGATCACTGTATTAGTCTCTGGTTCGTTGAGACTCTTTACAATATATGGTTGATATAAATATCCACCATTAATTGCAGCAGATACCGCCGTGATTTGTTGAATCGGCGTAACAGATACACCTTGCCCAAAAGAAGTCGTTGCAAGTTCTACAGGTCCTACTTTATCAAGTGGAAATAAAATTCCTGTTCCTTCTCCATTTAAATCAATTTCTGTCTTAGATCCAAAACCAAATTTTCGAATCGATTCGAATAGCTTTTCCTTTCCTATCTTTTGTCCCATGACGACAAAGCCAGGGTTACACGAATTTTCGACGACTTGCAACATTGTCTGTTCTCCATGTCCTCCGTGTTTCCAACATTTGATCCGAGCATTCTCCACTTGTATCGACCCACTATCGTGAAATTTATCCTTTTCTAAATCGACGAGATTTTCTTCCAGCGCTGTTGCGAGTGTAATAATTTTAAACGTCGACCCAGGTTCGTATGTCGCCCAGATTGGCAAGTTTCGGTTAATTTCCTCTGTCGTATAATCTTGATACTTAGAAGGAGAAAAATTAGGGCGTGACGACATTGCTAAGATTTCTCCAGTATTCGGATCCATTACAATACCAAGTGCTTGATCCGGCGAATATTTTAAGACCGCATTATCTAACTCGCGCTCCAATGACATTTGAATTTCATGATTGATCGTAAGAGTCATATTCATTCCATCTTGTGGTTTTTCGTAAACTTCATTCAATTCTAATTTATTTCCCTTCGCATCACTAAAATATTTAATCGCTCCATATTCTCCTGTCAAATAATCATCATACATAAGTTCTAACCCTGAAAGTCCCTGATTATCGATTCCTACAAATCCAAGGGTATGAGATAAGTAGGTGTCATATGGGTAAACACGTTTCGATTCTTTTACGAGATAAACTCCTGGTAATTTTAATGCGGCTATCTTATCCGCGACCTCATAGGAAAGCCGTCTCCCTTCCGGATGTACTCTTTCAATCGATGCCTTTTTTGAAACGTGCGCATAGATCTTATCGTAAGGCACATCTAAAATTTCACTAATCTTTTCTGCTGTACCAATTTTATCTTTGATCTGATTTGGAATAAATACTAATGATGAAGTGGTCAAATTATCAGCGAGTACTACACCATTCCGATCGTAAATTTTTCCTCTGTTTGCTTCGATCGGAAGATTTCTACTCCAAAGTCCAGATGCATAAGAGTTTAACTTCTCATAGTCGATCACTTGAATATAAAATAACTTTCCAATAATTAAGACAAATATAAGAACTAAGAAACAAAATACAATTTTAATAATGAAAAAACTCACGAATTGTGAGCTTTCTTTACTTTTTGAAAAGGTTCGATATTACCCTTGCGAAATTTTTTATTTTGAATCAATTGTTCTATTTCTTCTTCTGTCATCCATTCAACTTTCTCTACCTCTTCTTCTTGCAGTTGAATTTTTTCTAAATCCGTTTCTTTTGAAACATAATAAATTTCACAGTATGCTTTAGGATATTTAAGTGTATCTATATACTCTAATTCCTCTAAAGAAATATCGATTCCTAATTCTTCTTTCAATTCTTTTTGAGCAGTGACTTTCCCTGTATCACCATAAGTTACATGACCACCAGTAGTTGCATAAACCGATTCTCTTTCTGCGGAAGTCTTTTGAATCAAATACTGATGTTGATGATTTTCGATAAATACTACTATGATCATAAAGTATTTTCCATCTGGAAGCTGTAGCTTTTTGTCACGAGCGACGGCTTCGTTTAACAATTTCTTGTTTTCATCAAAAACTTGTAACTGTTCCATCCAAACCTCCTATGTTCCATTCTGGCTTTGCGTCGTATCTAATGCATTAAAATCATATTTATCAGAAATTGTAAGATTCAATACTTTTGTAGCATTCACAGGCGTTCCAGCTGTGAGACTCTGTCCAGTAACAAATCCATGTCCTTCAAACGAACATGTAATTCCAGCAAGTGTTGCGAATGCCTTCACATCGCTACGAGACCAACCTGTCATATCTGGAATTGTGATATCCTTTTTATTCGTTTTTAAAAATACTTTATCGCCTGTTACTAACTGCGTTCCTTTTTCTGGATATTGAGAGATAACTTTATCTCCTGTTCCCAAATATACAGGAACGAGACCTACACTTGATAGCTGAGCTGTAACATCCACAACATTCTTGCTAAGATAAGATGGCATTTCAAATAATTGAGTCGTCGCCTGTGCAGTTGCTTCAGTAAACATATTTCGATATTTTGCAATACTTTTCATCACAGAGACAACCGTTGTTGAAAGAGCCTTACTCTCTCCCCATTTTGGTCGTTTCATCGCTGCATATATGATAATCTCCGGATCATCTTTTGGATACATTCCAGCAAAAGAGAAAATATATTCGTTCTTTCCTTCGTAGTAGCCACCCGTTTTTTCATTATATATTTGTGCTGTACCTGTCTTACCAATAATATCAAATCCCGGAATATCATATGCATATCCTGTCGTTCCAGGATCAGTACCATACACTGTATTATGCATAAGCTCTTTGATCTTATCTACGGTAGATTGTTTCAACAATTGCTTTGATTTTTCTACCTTAGATTTATACACTGTCTTACCTGTGTTTGGATCGACGATCTTATCGACAACGTGAGGCTTTAGCATTTTTCCATCGTTTGCAATCATCGTTAAAGCCTGTAACATTTGAACTGGCGTTACAGTAATTCCCTGTCCAAATCCAGCAGTAGCAACCTCGACCGGATAATTAAATTTAATCGATCCAGTTTGTTCTCTCGACTGTTCAATTCCCGTAATCTTTCCAAAGCCATATTTTTCATAACATTCTCTTAAATCATTTTTATTGATATATTTCTGTAACAAATTAACGACTGCAACATTTGAAGAATATTCAAATCCTTTATCATACGTAATCGTTCCCCATCCAGCACGATCCCAATCGTTAATCGTATATTCCCCTATTTTAATATTTCCTGATTGATAAGTTGCTGATCCATCGTAAGTTCCTTTTTCCATCGCACACATATAAGAGAATATCTTCATAGTACTTCCTGGCTCGTAAACATAAGAGACCAAAGGATTCTCATAATTTGTAATATCTTTGACGTTCGGATCGAATGATGGTGATGAAGACGTCGCCAAAATTTTTCCAGTTTTTGCCTCCATTACGTTGACTACCATCCACTCCGGCTCGTAAGTTTCAGCAGCTTCTTTAATTGCTCCTTCCAAGAATCTTTGAATATTAGAATCTAGCGTCAAATAGATGTTATCTCCATCGTGTGCGTCAATTCTAGTTTCTTTCGTATCTGGAATCTTATATCCATTTCGATCTTGTTGATAAGTAACACTACCATTGATTCCTTTCAGTTGACTATCGTACTTCGCTTCAATTCCAAGTTCTCCTACAATCACTCGTTCCAATGTTTTAATACCATTTACAGTCACTTCTTTGTCGTACTGTTTCGCATATCCAATGACATAGGATGCAAAATTTCCATTTGGATAATAACGTTTATAATCTTCTTCAAATGCGATTCCAGGTAAATGAAGTGCTTCTATTTCGTCTTTCTTTAACTCAGTAATTCCACGTCCACCTGGTCCAAGTTCTACTTGATATCGATCCTGTGACATCAAACGTACGAGATACTCTTCTGTCATACCTAAAATAGGTGCTAATTTTTGAGCTGTCATCGCTACATCTTCAACGTGCTGAGGAGTCGAAGAATTTTTACTTCTACTAGGATCCAGATATGCAATTACCGTATAAGACGATACATTGAGTGCTAAAATATTTCCATCTTTATCATAGATCGTTCCTCTCGTTGCCGTGAGTGTCTTCTTAACTGTATTACGCTGTTTCGCAAAATCATCCATATTAATTCCATAGACGACTGGAGATAAAGATAAATATGCTAGTTGTAGGATTAAAACCACAATAAAAAAAAGAAAAACATAAAAAACCAGTTGCGGAAATTTCCACTTACCATTTCTTAGTCCTTCCTTTTTCATAGCTTCACCTCATTTATTTGTTGATGATTATGATATTATCATTATTATACTCTAATCCCATTTCTTTGACAATATCCTTGACCTTATCAAATGAAGTTAGTTCGTTCACTTTCATCGTTAAACTTTCATTTTTCTTCTCTTGTGACTCTATATCATATCGTAGTTTTTCTACAGACATATTGAGATTTCCAATATTAGCTCCACAAAAAACTTGAAGCGCAAGTGTAAAAATGACAGACAAGAAAGCGCCTGCATAAAGCATTTTTTCACCTTTTGTAATTTTTAATTTTCTCACTTTCTTCGTCCTCATGTCTCTCTCCCCTACTACTTCTTTATTCTTGCGATGACTCTTAATTTAGCACTTCGTGCCCGTTTGTTTTCTGAAAGTTCCTTCTCTGTTGGAACTACTGTTGCAACAACTTTATATTTCGGTTGATACTCTTCCGGTATCACAGGTAACTTCATTAATTCTTTTTTCACTGTACTATGTGTCTTATATAAGTTTTTTACAATCTTGTCTTCCAAAGAATGAAATGTGATAACGCAAAGTCTGCCATCTACATCGAGACAATCTAACGCATCTCGTACAGCAATTTCACAGACCTCTAACTCGCGATTGACTTCGATTCGAATCGCTTGAAAGACTTTCCGTGCAGGATGCTTTTCACGACGATATTTTTCTGGCACTGCGCCTTTGATGAGCTCAGCTAATTCTAACGTCGTTTCGAGTGGCGCTTCCTTTCTTTGTCTCTCTATTGCACGCGCAATAGAAGTTGCGAATTTTTCTTCTCCGTATTCTTTAAAAATACGTACGAGATCTTGATAAGAATATGTATTTACTACCTCTTTTGCGGTCAGCGACTGTGATTGATCCATTCTCATATCGAGTGGCGCATCCTGATGAAAACTAAACCCTCGGTCTTTCTCATCCAACTGTGGGCTAGAAACACCAAGATCAAACAAAATAGCGTCGACTTTTGTTATATTTCTCTTTGCTAATGCACTTTTTAAATACTGAAAATTGCTCTGAATGATTTCAAAGTTATCTCCGATTTCTCTTAATCTCTTTTCACTAGAGCGAATCGCATCGATATCTTGATCAAATGCATATAAAAATCCCTTTGGAATTCGCTTTAAAATCTCACTGCTATGTCCACCATATCCTAGTGTACAATCTACTACAATCGAATCTTCTTTTAGATTTAAGTATGTGAGACACTCTTCTAACAATACACTTTTATGCATTTTCTCACCTACTAACTAAGATTCGTAGAGAACAGATTATCAGCAATATCTGAGAAATTCTCTTCATTTTCATCCATGAACGAATTCCATCTTTCACTACTCCAAATTTCCAAACGATCGTTCACTCCAATGATGATACAATCTTTCGTTAAATTGGCATATTTCACAAGTGGTGTGGCGATATTAATACGTCCTTGCTTATCAAATTCACATTCTGTCGCTCCTGAAAGGAAAAATCGCATAAAGTTACGGGCATCTTTTGTATTAGGTAATTCTTTGTATTTGGCAATAATATTTGTCCATTCTTCCATCGGATAAACGAATAAACATCCGTCGAGTCCTCTTGTCACAACAAACTTTTCTCCGAGATCATAACGAATCTTTGAAGGAATCGTTAATCTTCCCTTATCATCGATCGTATGATGATATTCTCCCATCAACATAAAATCACCCACTTTGCTCCACTTTATGCCACCTTGCACCACCATTTTACCCCGAAACCTCCCCTTTGTAAAGGGATTTCCCACAAATTTATAAAAAAAGAACTGACAATTTCTGTCAGTCCTATAAAAATGTCTAGTAAATGTCTGATCCACATTATTGTAAGTGATATAGATTCTGCATTCGTTTCACATAACCTTGATCTGATTCTCCAAGGTCTAACTCATGTCGATCGTAGAAATAATCTCGATCCGTCGTAATATAGTCATCTTTATTCTTTTTACTTACATCATCTAAGGAAGCATCGATATACCAATAATTCATACCATCGTATCCCATATTCCATGCATGATCCATCGTACTAGAACTTACATATAAGACAGGAATTTCTAATTCGCGCAAAATCATAGAGTAAGCACGAGAATATCCTGAACAATTTGCAAGACCTGAAAAGAAAGCATCACTCGCTTCATCGTAACCGTCATTTCCTCCACGATTAGTATAAGTTGTCGTACGTAGTAAATAATCGTGGACGATTTTCATTTGTTCCGAAGGATCAGATGACGTCATACGAACTTCATCTACAATTGATTTCGCATGCATCAATGCATCTTCATAATATGGATCCAAAATTTCCAAAGTAGATTCTACCGCACCATGATTTGCAGAGAATGAAAGAGCAAATCTCGCTGGTATTACTTCGTTTAATCTGCGAGCAATTTCACCCATATCTGCACGGAAATCAATCCACAATAAATTTGTCTGAGTCCCATGAATTCCATATGCTTGATAAAAAGAAACAAGTTCATCAATGCTTCCAATATAAAAATATTCTTGCCCTTCATTTTCTACACAGGTAAGAGGATTACTATCATTAACAGGCACTCCAAATACATTTACCGATTGATAAGTCGACTGATCTA
>USET01000007.1 GCA_900553765.1 uncultured Mycoplasmatota bacterium | reverse complement strand
GATTAGCAGAAGAATTTATATTAAATTCGGATGCGACCCCTTCTTTTAAAGGCCTCTATGGATTTCCCGCTGGATGCTGTATTTCAGTCAATGAAGAAGTTGTCCACGGGATTCCTGGAAACCGTCGTTTGAAGGAAGGCGATATCGTATCTATAGATATTGGTGCTTGCTATCATGGATTTCATGGTGATTCCGCTTGGACTTATCCTGTTGGAAATATCAGTCATCCAAAAGCACGACTACTTCGCGATACAGAACAAGCCTTAATGGAAGGCCTCTCTGTCATCAAGAATGGTGCCCATGTAGGGGATATTGGATACGCGGTAGAAAAATACGCGACTGAACATCGTTTAGGAGTAGTAAAAGAACTTGTCGGTCATGGAGTCGGTAGTAGTGTACACGAAGAACCGGACGTACCAAATTATGGTAAGAAAGGAACAGGACCAGAACTGAAAACAGGAATGGTGATCGCAGTAGAACCAATGTTAAATTTGGGGACAGCTGATGTGTATATGCTAGATGATGATTGGACAGTAATTACCGCAGATGATAAACCATCCGCACACTTTGAACATACGGTCTTAGTGTTGGATGATGGATATGAAATATTGACGAAGAGGTGATAATATGGCAAAAAATGATATTATTGAAGTAGAAGGAAAGGTAATTGAAAAATTACCAAAGGGTGGATTTAAAGTAGAACTTGAAAACAAACATACTGTAATTGCTCACGTTTCTGGTAAGATGCGTATGAACTATATTCGTATCTTACCAGGTGATACAGTAACACTAGAACTTTCACCATATGATCTAACACGTGGGCGCATAACCTATAGAAAGTAGGAGGGATTTGAATGAAAGTAAAACCATCAGTAAAACCAATGTGTGATAAATGTAGAGTAATTAAACGTAAGGGGAAAGTATACGTAATTTGTGAAAACCCTAAGCATAAACAAAGACAAGGTTAATATAGGAGGTGTTTTATGGCACGTATTAAAGGTGTAGATATACCAAATAATAAAAGAATCGTTATCGCATTGACTTACATTTATGGAATCGGAAAATCACTTGCAACAAAGATTTGTAAGGATGCAAATATTAACGAAAATACAAGAGCAAAAGATTTAACAAATGAAGAGTTAATTCGTATTCGTGATGAAGTAAACAAATATTTAACTGAAGGTGATTTAAGACGTGAAGTTAATATGAACATCAAAACAAAAATGGAAATTAACTCATATCAAGGAACTCGTCACAAAAAAGGTTTACCTGTAAGAGGGCAAAGAACAAATCGTAATGCTAGAACTCGTAAGGGTAAAGGTAAGACTGTAGCGAACAAGAAAAAATAGTAGTGCAAAAAAAGGAGGTTATTTAAATGGCTTATAAACCAAGAAAACGTAAAGTGAAAAAGAATGTACCAGAGGGGAAAGCTTATATTCATTCAACGTTCAATAACACAATCGTAACAATTTGTGATAAAGAAGGGAATGCAATCAGCTGGGCTTCTGCTGGAACATTAGGGTTCAAAGGAAGTAAGAAATCAACTCCATTTGCTGCTGGAATGTCAGCTGAAGCTGCAGGAAAAGCAGCTGTTGCTATGGGAATGAAAAAAGTAGAAGTTTTCGTAAAAGGAATTGGATCAGGACGTGAAACTGCCATTCGTTCATTACAAACAGCTGGACTTGAAATTACTGCAATCACTGATGTAACACCAATACCACATAACGGATGTCGCCCACCAAAACGTCCACGTGGATAAAAGAAAAGGAGTGTTGAGGAATGTTAAACTTTGAAAAACCAGTCTACAAAATTACAGAATATGTAGAAAGTAATAATTATGGAAAATTTGAATTAGAACCTTTGGAAAGAGGATTCGGTACAACAATCGGAAATGCACTTAGAAGAATCATGTTATCAAGTATGCCAGGAAGCGCTATTGTAGCTGTAAAAATTGATGGTGTCGCACATGAATTTCAAACTATGGAAGGTGTTGTAGAAGATGTTACGACGATTATCTTAAACTTAAAGAATGTCGTTGTAAAAAATCATACAGAAGAGGAAAAGGTTCTTCGTTTATCTGTAAGTGGGGAGAAAACAGTTACAGCTGGAGATATCCAAACTTCTGCAGATATAGAAATTATGAATCCTGATCAAGTAATTGCAACAGTATCTAAAGGTGGAAAATTAGCCATGGAATTAATCGTTGCCAATGGTCGAGGTTATGTACCATCTAATGAAAACAAGAAATACGTTGAAAATACAAAATTAGGATATATTCCTATCGATGCTCTCTATTCACCAATTGAAAGAGTTAGCTACGAAGTAGAAAGCGCTCGTGTTGGGCAAGATGCTAATTACGATAAGTTAATTATGAATGTATATACAAAGGGATCAATTCGTCCAGAGGAAGCTATGGCTTTATCTGCTAAGATTATGATCGAACATTTGAATATCATTACTAACTTAAGTGAAATTGCTGATACGACAGGAATTATGAATGCAAAACAAGAAGATAGTAAGCTCAAGAAGTTAGAGACTTCTATCGATGATTTAGATTTCTCAGTTCGTGCTTACAATTGTTTAAAAAGAGCTGGAGTTAACACACTAGGTGATTTGACGGAAAAATCAGAATTAGAAATGATGAAAATTCGTAATTTAGGTAAAAAATCTTTAAAAGAAGTTATCGATAAAATTAAAGATATGGGACTTAAATTCCGCGATGAAGACTAATAGTTAGGAGGAATATTATGGCTTATAGAAAATTAGGAGTTAATAATAAACATAGAAGAAGTATGCTTGCCAATCTAACGAAAGATCTCATCATGAACGAAAGAATCCAAACAACTGAAACTAGAGCAAAAGAAGCTCGTAAGTTTCTTGATAAGATGATTACTTACGGAAAAGATGGATCATTAGTTGCAAGAAGAAAAGCACTTGCTTTCTTACAAAATGACAATGAAGCTGTTAAAAAAGTATTTGACGATTTAGCAGTACGTTATGCAACAAGAAATGGTGGATATACAAGAATTTTAAAATTAAATGAGCGCAAAGGTGACGATGCTTTAATGGTAATTTTAGAATTAGTAGAAGGAGATGCAAAATAGTTGCATCTTTTTTTTATAAAAAAACACCTAATTAGGTGTTTTAATAGAATACGATATATAAGATAAAAGCGATAATGGTTAGTAAGAATCCACCAATAAGAACAATGAGTTCTCCCATATCATACTCAATGAACCAATCAAATAGTTTTTTCATAATTCTTTACAATTTCAATTACGATTTGGCTTGCTACATTAGCTGCTTCTTGCTCTTTTTCTTCTGCGCCATCCGAAAAATCTGACATCGTTCGTATCGATATAAAAGGAATGTTATTTTTCTTTGATACGTGGGCGATGCTAGCACTTTCCATGTCGACGCATAAAGCTTCTGTTTGTTCGTATATCTGATCTCTTTGTAATTCATTAGTTACAAAACAATCTCCACTGCAAATTGTACCAATATGATATGGTTCTTTTCGTTCTTTTAGAACTTGTTCTGCTTGATTTAACATATCAATGTTGCTTTCGATTTTTCCTTCGTCTGGCGTGTTTTGTTTCATAATTCTCAATGGCAAGAAATCATGGTAGGTGGAAAATTTTGCTACGACTGTATCCATGATATGTACGCTATCTACAAGACTTCCTGCACAACCTGTATTAATAATATAATTTGGTTCATAAGTATCGATAAGATATTGTGTATTCATTGCAGCATTTACTTTTCCGATTCCACTACGTGATATGTATATATTTGGATATTTTTGAGATTGATAGATATGATGTGTTGAAGATATTTCTTTTGCTTCGTAATACTTGATTAATAGTTCAATCTCTTTTTCCATTGCGACAATAATAGCTAATTTCATACAATCCCTCATTTCTATTTTATTTTAGCATATTTTGTATGTAATAAAAATATATAATATGCTGAATTTGTTTGAATTTCCTACGTAAGTGGGTTATAATGATTGCAGGGTGATGTTTATGTTAGCACTAATCACAGGAGCTAGTTCAGGAATTGGACGAGATATGGCTCGTATTTTAAGTGAGAGAGGATATGATTTAATTTTAGTAGCACGTCGTAAGACAAGACTCTCACAGTTGAAAAAAGAACTAAAAACGAATGTAGAAATTATTAATCTCGATATATCTAGTGTATACAATTGTACAGAGTTGTATGATCAAGTAAAAGATAAGGATATCGATATTGTAATTAACAATGCAGGATTTGGATTATATGGTGAATTCACTTCTTTAAAATTGGAAAAAGAATTAGATATGATCGATACGAATATTAAAGCAGTGCATTGTTTGGCAAAATTATTTTTAGAAGATTTTAAGAAAAAGGATAAAGGGTATATTTTGAATGTGGCATCTTCTGCAGCTTTTATGCCAGGACCAATGATGGCAACTTATTATGCGACAAAAGCGTATGTATTACATTTCACAGAAGCAATTTACGAAGAGCTAAGACAAAGTGGAAGTCATGTATATATTGGTGCACTATGCCCAGGCCCTGTTAACACAAACTTTAATAAAGTAGCAGGAGTTGAATTTTCACTGAATGCATTAACTAGCTATGATGTTGCTCATTATGCACTCGAGCAAATGTTTCGCCGTAAGTTAGTGATTGTTCCAGGAATTCAAATGAAGTTAGTTCATGTTTTTTATCGCTTTGTTCCTACGAAATTATTATTAAAAATTACTTACCATATACAAAAAAAGAAGGGATCATAAAAAGGTACGATAACGTACCTTTTTTAGTCTTCTAATTTTTTAAAAGCTTCTTTTCCACGTCCACAGATCGGACATCTAAAGTCATCTGGAAGTTCATCCATTTCTACAACATATCCACAGACCGTACAAACCCATTTTGTTTTCTTTTTTTCTTTTGTATCTTCTTTTGGTTCAGTTTCATTTGCAATATAGGTTGGTGCGTTTTTAGGTGATGTTCCTTTTTTTACTTGATGATAGTATGCATATGTCATAGGATTATCTTTCGTTGCAGAAACCGTTTCATAAACAGTTCCGATAAAAATTGTATGTGTTGAAGTTTCAATCGTTTCTTTTACTTCACATAGTAATGCTCCACAAGTAGATGGTAATATTGGAAGTGATTGTTCCATACGATAATCGATCTGTTCGAATTTATTTATATTTTTACTAGATTCAAATCCAAATGTACCAATCCAATTCATATCTACTGTTTCTGGCAAGATGTTGATGGCAAATTTTTTAAAATCTTTGATTATTTGATTTGTATAGTTATCATGATTGATGCTAACAGCAACAGTGATTGGATCAGATGTGATTTGCATAACACTATTAGCAACACATCCTACTGGTTTTTCTTGATCCATTGTCGATACGATATAGACACCGTATGATAAATTCTTAATACTTTTGTATCCATCATATCACCTAGCACATCGTTGCTCCATCGACAGAGAGAATTGCTCCTGTGATGTAACTTGCCATATCGCTTGCTAAAAATAAGAATGCATTTGCAATATCTTCTGGTTGCCCAATTCTACCTAATGGTATCGTTTGAATAATTGGTTGAATTAGATTTTCTGGAACATCTTTCATCATATCAGTCATGATGACACCTGGAGCGACAGCGTTTACACGAATTCCATCTTTTCCAAGTTCCCTTGCAAGGGACTTAGTTAATCCGTTGACTGCAAATTTACTTGTAGGATATCCACATCCACTTGCCTGTCCGTATAAACTAACCATAGAACTTGTGTTTAAAATAACACCTTTTCCTTGTTCTTTCATCGTTGTTGCAGCAATTTTAGAACAGTTAAAAATAGAAGTGACATTTAAATCAATAATTTTTTTGAAGTCTTCTAGTTTGTATTCATAAAGAGAATCTCTAGCAGAAATTCCAGCGTTATTTACTAAGATATCGATGCTTCCAAATGTTTTTTTCACGGTTTCAAAAGCTTCTTTGACTTCTCCTTCATCTGATAATTTAGGAGATAGTCCGATAAATCTATCGCTTGCATATTTTTCCTTTAATTTTTCAAGTGCTTTTTCTACTGTTTCTTTTTTAGAACCTAGTACAGCAACATTCGCACCATTTTCTAAAAACTTTTCTACTGTGGCAAATCCAATTCCTCTTGTACCACCTGTAATAATAGCAGTTTTTCCTTTTAACATTTTTTCACCCTTCCTTGAAACTAGTAATAGTTCCTATTTTGATTGTATCATTTATTTCAAAATTCTGCAATGTATTTTTTTGATCCCAGCTCCTGCAATTGAAAAAATACGTGAAATGTATTATAATAGAAGCATTTAATGGTGGTGGTATTGTGAAAGACGCAATCCGAATTCGAAATTTGATTTATGGTTATGATGACAGAATGTTTTTTGATCATTTTAACTTAGTGATCCAGAAGGGTACATTTACTTCTATCGCAGGTAAAAATGGAAGTGGGAAGAGTACGTTGATTCAAATTTTATGCGGTTTAAAAAAAGCTGATGCCAATATACACATCGATGGATATCAAATGTGTGGAAGGAATATTTGTTCGATTCGAAAACAATTAGGAGTACTTTTAGAAAATCGAAATCATGTTTTTATCAAAGATACAGTCCGTGAAGAATTGGAATTTCCACTGGAAAATTTAAATTTATCAACGGATGAAATCAAGGAAAAAGTAGAAAAAATTAGTAAGGAGTTCCACCTAGATAAAATTTTAGACCTTTCTGTTTCAAAGTTGCGTCGTGGAGAAAGACAGTTATTATTACTTGCTACTGCTTTGATTCGAAAGCCACCAATTCTCTTATTAGATCAACCGTATTTGGGATTAGATGAAAAAGAAAAAAAATTAGTTGTTTCCATTTTAAAAAGATATCATAAGAATGAGCATGCGACCATTGTGCAGACAGTAGAAGATTTGGAAGACGCGATGTATGGAGAAGATATTGTAATATTAAGTCAAGGGAAAGCAATCTTATTTGATACGAAGGAAAAAGTATTGCAAGAAACAAAGATCATAAAGGCATCAGGATTACAGCTTCCATTTATGGTAAGTTTATCTAATAAACTAAAGTATTATGGTTTAGTGGATCACTTGATATTAGATATGGATGAAATGGTGGATGCGATATGGAAGTAAAGTTTGATAATGTAAAATATATCGATAGTGATGGTACTACTCAGTTGCAAGATATTAGCTTTGTCGCTTCCGATCGTAAAGTAACTGTAGTCATGGGAAAAAGTGGTAGTGGAAAAAGTATTTTAAGAGAAATGCTTCAAACGATAAAGTTTCCGATGGAAGGTGTGATTTCGGTTGGTCCATTTATTATAAAAGCAGGATTAGAAAAATTTAACTATGCTGGATTGTATCGTCTCGTTGGAGTTGTTGAACAATATCCAGAAAGAAATTTTATTGCAAATACCGTAAGAGAAGAGATAGCATTTGCAATGAAACAATACAAGTATCATCCAGATAAAATAGAACAACATATTCTAGCTTCGTTAAAAATGGTAGATCTAGATGAATCTTATTTAGACAAAAATCCCTTTCGACTTAGTTTAGGAGAAAAAAAGAAAATTGCTTTTGCAGCAGTCCTAGCTTATAATCCGAGTGTCATCATATTGGACGAGCCGACAGTAGGATTAGATTCTTACAGCAAAGGACAGTGGATACGAACGATTCGTTCATTGAAGAGAAAATATAATAAGACAATTCTTATCATGAGTAGGGATAGTGATTTTGCAGTTCAAGTGGCAGATCAAGTGGTGATTTTGAATCGAGGTAAAATTTATTTATCTGGAAAGAAAATGGAAGTATTTCAACAAGTAAAAAAATTGGAAAGAGCCGGTATTTCTATTCCAAAAACTATTTTATTTTCGAAAAAGGTATTAGATCAAAAGAAGATAAAATTAGGGTATCGAGATGATATCAATGATTTAATAAAGGATGTGTATCGCCATGCAAAATAAAAAAGATCGATCACTTTTATTATCGCCAGCTTGTATGTTAATTTGTATACTGCTGATATTATTATCTGTCATTGTATGTCATTCTCTTCCTATTCTATTATGTTTTACTATTGGAATTATAATTCTATATCTTAGCAGACATGTAAAATTAGAGAGAATATGGTTATATGTTATCGGTATCCTTGTTTTGTTAAGTTTTGTCATCTTCTTCGTTATCACGGGAAATCTATTGACATCAGTGCGTTACAGCATTAAACTGATAATAGCATATTTTCTAATAATGTTTTATATCAATCAAACGACATTGTTGGAAGAGGCGGAAAGTTTAAACTTTATTTGTCGTCCGCTTTCGTTCTTTGGGTTGCTCCCTGAGAAAGTGTCTTATCAAATTGTATTATTCTGTCTTTACGTAAAAGAGTTTCGTAGTGCTCATAATCAGGCTTTGTTTGCATTACAAACAAGAGGATTAGATCGAAGTTCGTTGCGAAAAAGAGATTACTGGCAGTATAGAAATGTTTACTTCGTAGCACTGAAAGAAAGATTAGAGAAAAAAGCGAGAAATTTTTCTGACATGCTAGAAGTAAAATTATTTCGTGTCGATGCATATCGGACGGAAAATCAAGTCAAAATTAATGATAAAAAATCAATTATGAGTATTGCAACCTGCGTATTCATCTTTGTGTTAATTGTAGTGAAAGAGGTAATGGTATGAGGTTTTTAATTTCATTTGCATATGATGGTTCAAAATATAAAGGATATCAGAAACAACCACGTGGAAAAACAGTTCAAAACGAAGTGGAAAAAGTTCTAAAAAAGATCAATAATGATACGGCTGTACCGATTCATGGTTCGGGGAGAACGGATGCCGGAGTTCACGCTTTAGGACAAAAAGCTCATTTTGATTTAGATTTGGAAATAACGCCGGAGCAATTAAAAAAGGCTATGAATAGTTTACTTCCAGCAGATATCTACGTTAGAGAAGTAAGCGTTGTGAGTGATATGTTCCATGCAAGATATAACGCGAAGGGAAAAGAATATATTTACAAAATTAATATGGGGGAGTATAACCCATTAGAAAAAGATTATGTATATCAATACAATAAACGTCTCGATGTCGTTGCTATGGAGCGTGCGATGAAGTACTTAGAAGGTGAACATGATTTTAAATCATTTAGTAAGGCAAACGAAGAAAAAGATGATTTTGTAAGAAAAATTATTCAAGCCAATCTCGTGCGTGATTTAAAAGCAGGAAATATGATTGTTCTATCGTTTTTAGGAACAGGTTTCTTACGCTATATGGTTAGAAATATGGTTGGTACGTTAATTGAAATTGGTGAAGGCAAACGAAAAGCTGAAGATATCATCGAAATATTGGAAGCAAAAGATCGCCGTAAGGCAGGAGTGACAGCTCATCCAGAAGGACTTTACTTAAAAGATGTATTTTATTAAAAAACACTTTGCAATCACATATGATTATGGTATATTGATAGTAAGGAGGAGAGTACATGATTAAAGAGAAAAATATTGCGGTAAATGTTATTTTATCTATCGTAACATGCGGTATCTATGGTATCATATGGTTTATTAACTTAACAGATGATGCTGCTTATTTAAATGATGACCGTGATTTTTCAGGGGGAAAAGCATTCTTGTTTGGTATTATCACTTGTGGAATCTATACCATTTATTGGAATTATAAAATGGGAAAAGAATTGTACGATGGAAAAACAAAACAAGGATTACGTGCAACAGATAACTCAGTACTATATTTAATTTTATCTCTTTTGGGATTAAGTATCGTCAATTGGTGCTTGATGCAAAATGAATTAAATGAGGTTGCTAGACAAAAGGCTGAGATGTAAAAGAAAGAGGAGTTATATGAAACTTACGACCAGAAAAGAAAAATTAATATTTACTTTTTTGATTAGTGGGATTCTCGTATTGCTCCTTTTTTTCTATCTTTTTTTAAATCATACATATGGTTTTTCAATTCCTTGTATCTTTCATGAGATCACAGGACTTTATTGTCCTGGATGTGGAATTACAAGGACATTCTTTTCACTATTGGAATTAGATATCGTACAAGCATTTCACTATAATGCACTCGTTGTTTGTTTAATTCCTATTTTTGCTATTTATTTTGGTGGTCAACTTTACGGATGGATATACGATAAGAAGATAAAAATATTTCCTAATTGGTTTTGGTATGTCCTTTTAATAATTGCGATTTTGTTTGGAATATTACGTAATTTTGATTGTTTTTCCTTTTTGCAGCCAACAATTATTTCATAATAGCTCTTTTTTATTTTTAGAAAGCTTAAAATACAAAGAAAAAGCATATAATTTTATTGACTTTTATATGTTTTTTTAGTACAATTTTAACTGGTACATTTTATATATCCCATGAAAGTAAGTGTTGGGACCACTTACTACAATCCAATATTAGAGAAAGGGAGATATTATATGAAAAATACATATATGCAAAAAAAAGAAGATATCGTACGTAATTGGTATGTTATCGATGCTGAAGGTCAAACACTTGGTCGTTTAGCTACAAAAGTAGCTCATGTATTACGTGGTAAACACAAACCAACATACACTCCACATGTAGATTGTGGTGACTTTGTAATTGTGGTGAATGCTTCTAAAATTAATTTAACAGGAAACAAGTTAAATGATAAGATCTATTATAATCACAGTGGATACACTGGTGGATTAAGAGAAAGATCTGCTCGTGTTATGAAGGAACAATATCCTGAAGAAATGATCGAAAGAGCTGTAAAAGGTATGCTTCCGAAAGGAAGATTAGGACGTCAAATGTACAAAAAATTATTCGTATATGCTGGAAGTGAGCATCCACATATGGCTCAAAAACCAGTAGAAATGAAATTGGACTAGGAGGTTTTTAAATGGCAAATAAGAAAGAATACACTGGAACTGGTAGAAGAAAATCATCTGTAGCGCAAGTTAAGATGGTACCAGGTACAGGAAAAATTACAGTAAACGGTAGAGATGTAAGAGATTTTTTCCCTTACGAAACTAACGTAATGGACTTAAAACAACCATTAGTAGCTACTAGTACAGATGAAACATTTGACATCGAAGTAAAAGTAAACGGAGGAGGATTTACTGGTCAAACTGGTGCAATCCGTTTAGGAATTACAAGAGCTTTATTACAATATGATGAAGCAAATGAAGGAAACGAAGGAAGTTTCAGATCTATTTTGAAAAAAGCAGGATTTATTACTCGTGATTCAAGAAGCAAAGAACGTAAGAAACCAGGATTGAAAGCAGCTCGTAGAGCACCTCAATTCTCAAAACGATAGGATTTTGTATATGTATAAAACTCATGAACATTATGTTCATGAGTTTTTTTGTAATAAAAAAAGACTTGATAAAGTCTTTTATTCTGATTTCGAATGGTAATAATTTTTTAAGAATGTTTCTCTGTATGTTTCAAATGTTCCATCTAGAATAGAAGCACGAATTTCTTCTGTCAAACGAATAATAAAACGTAGATTATGAATAGAAGATAAAGTATAGTATTTTTTCTTATCTTCTATATCAGGGGATTTCCACAGGCTTCTTAAATTACCTCTTGTCCAACCAGCTTGACAAGTAGGACAGTCGCATCCTTCATCCAATAGTTCATCACTATCTTTGAATTTATTTAATTTAATATTTCCTGTTTTTGTATAGATTCTACCATGTCTTGCTTCTCTTGTAGGTGCGACACAGTCGAATGTATCTGCTCCCATTTCTGTACCGATTAAAATATCGTCAGGATGAGATAAGCCAAGTAGATGACGAGGTTTATCTTCTGGAAGTTCTTCGCAGCACCATTTTAAAATATCTCCGAGACTTTCCTTTAAGAAGGCTCCACCTAACCCATATCCATCAAATTCCATCTTAGCGAATTTCTTTGCTGTCGAACGTCTTAAATCTTCCCATCTTCCACCTTGTAATACACCATAAAGTGATTGAGGATATCCGAGATCATCACAATGCTTTTTATGTTCTTCTATACTTCTTTTTGCCCATCTTTCTGTACGCGCTAATGCTTCTACATTATATTCATAGCTATCTGCAAGAGAAGTTAATTCGTCGTAGGCCATGTGAATATCCGCACCAATTTTACATTGTATCTGCATAGACTCTTCTGGTCCGATAAAATCTTTTTGATTGGTAAATGGATCGAAAAATTCTACACCATCTTCTGTTACGTGAGCAAGTCTTTCTTTTGGGTCAGTATTTACAACTTCTTGTTCTCTTTTCATACTCACGACTTTACCGAGACCAGATCCGAGAGACATTACTTGAAACCCACCGGAATCTGTCAACGTTGGACCGTCCCATCCTGACCATTCAGCGAGCCCACCATTTTTAGCGATTTCATCTGCTTTATTTCGCAAATGATATCCATTGCTCAACATTGCTTGTGCAGTAATTTCTTTTAATTCTTCCATCGATACAAATTTTACTTCTCCTCTCGTACCGACAGTCATAAAAGCTGGAGTTTTAATATCTCCATGAGGAGTATGAATGATTCCAGCACGTCCTAATTTTCCTGGAATTCTTTCTGTGATTTCAAAGTAGAATTTATTGTCGTTTTTGTATTCCTTCATATTTCCTCCTTAAGTTTATATTTTTCAGATATGAAAATATTATATCATAAAATAAAATCTCGCCAAAGGAAAAGAGATATTTTGATGAATTCCTTTTCTTCTTTTATACTCTATTGTATAATAATAGATAGAAATAAGAAAAAGAAGGAGATGTGTAGTATGCGTATCAGCGATGGTTGGAAAGATTACGAATGTATCGATGCAGGGAATGGAGAAAAATTAGAAAATTGGAATGGGGTTATCTTAAGACGACCAGATCCTCAAGCTATATGGCCAATTACACAGACAGGTGGACTTTGGAATAAAGCAGATGGCCATTACTTCAGAAGTAATCGAGGTGGTGGCGAGTGGAAATTTCGAAAAAAATTACCAGAGTATTGGACGGTACAATATCGTGATTTAGTACTGAAGGTGACGCCAACGAATTTTAAGCATACGGGATTATTTCCGGAACAGGCAACGAACTGGGATTTTATGATAGAAAAAATAAGAAAGGCGAATCGCCCAATTAAAGTATTAAACTTATTTGCATATACTGGTGGAGCAACGATGGCTTGTGCTTATGCAGGGGCTTCTGAGGTAGTGCATGTCGATGCTGCGAAAGGTATGGTTGCTTGGGCGAAAGATAATATGAAACTATCTCATTTAGAAGATAGAAAGATTCGTTTTATCGTAGACGACTGCCTAAAATTTGTAGAAAGAGAAGCTCGTAGAGGTAGAAAATACGATGCGATCATTATGGATCCACCAAGTTATGGTCGTGGGCCAAATGGAGAAGTTTGGAAGTTTGAACATAATATTTATCATCTCGTGCAAGTATGTATGAAAATATTAAGTGATGAGCCATTATTTTTACTTATCAATTCTTATACGACGGGGATTTCTAGTACAGTTCTTGAAAATATATTAAAAACTACAATGTTACCATTATATCCAAAAGGTAAAGTCGATGCGGGTGAAGTTGGACTTCCGGTTACGACAAATCATTTGGTATTGCCATGTGGTATCTATGGAAGATGGCAGGAAAATGATTAACATATTATATGAAGATAATCATTTATTAGTAGTGGAAAAACCAGTGAATATGCCAGTACAAGAAGATAGCTCTCACGATATGGATTTATTAACGCTTTTAAAGAGCGATTTAAAGAAAAGGTATCATAAGCCAGGAAATGTATATTTGGGCCTTGTACATCGCTTGGATCGTCCTGTAGGAGGTGTTATGGTGTTTGCTAAGACATCGAAAGCAGCATCTCGTTTAAGTGAGCAAGTGAGAACGCATAAGATGTTGAAGGAATACGATGCTGTCGTAGAAGGAAAGATAGAAAAGCAAGGTGTTTTAAAAGATCGGTTGTATAAAGATACAAAACGTAATATGGTGATCGTCGATCCAAGAGGAAAAGAGGCAGAATTGTCCTATCAATTAAAGGCGAGATATGAAGATTATTCTCTTGTTCATATCACTTTAAAAACAGGTAGATCTCATCAAATTAGAGTTCAATTTTCTAGCAGAAACTATCCACTATATGGAGATCAAAGGTATAATAAACATGCAAAGTCTGGGGAACAAATTGCTCTTTTTGCAAGTCGTTTGAGTTTTTATCATCCAACGACGAAAGAATATTTAAGTTTTTCATTGCCCCTTCCTAATCGAGTACCATGGACAATGTTTAAAGAAAATCGTTAAAATCATAATTTTATCTAGAAAACATATGATAGACTAAGTGAGGCGGATGTTGAAATGCTGAAATACAAGATCTATTTATTTGTTTTCTTTTTATTTGGACTTTGTGGATATGGGATTGTAACAGCACAAACTTCTACATTACCTTTATTTGGTAAAGTTATTTATTTGGATGCAGGACATGGAGGAAGTGATCCTGGAGCCCTTTATAAAAATATTTATGAAAAAGACATCAATTTAAAGATCGTTCAAAAACTAGAAGAGGATTTGACGCAATTAGGGGCTACTGTATATTTAACTCGTTATGGTGATTATGATGTTTCTGTTCCAAATACGATTAACCATAAGCGAAATGATTTATCTAGACGTGGAACCATGATCAATAAATCAGGATGTGATTTATATTTATCCATTCATTTAAATGCAGAAACTTCTTCTAGTTGGCATGGGGCAGAGGCTTATTACGATGATGTTCACCCGGATAATGAGAAAATAGCAAAAATTATGCAGGAAGAATTCAAAGAACATCTATATAGTAAAAGAAAATATAAAAAGACATCAAGTTTTTATTTAAGTAAGAGAATTGAACGTCCTGGAGTTTTGTTAGAAGTTGGATTTTTAAGTAATCCAAACGAACGATACTTACTAAAAACAGATTCCTATCAGCAAAAAATAAGTAAGACGATTACAGGTGGGGTGTTAAGATATTTTAACGATAAAAAGGTGTTTGGAATTTTAGGATAGAAGAAATATTTATTTCTTCTTTTTTCAATATTATCCCATGAAAAAAACATATTTTTTTCACATTATGTATGATATAATTGAAAAGGTGAGAGTATGAAAAGTAAAATATTTAAGACTTTAGATGAACAAATTGATATATTGAAAGCACGTGGACTAGTGATAGATGATGTTGAGTACGCAAAAGAGATCTTGTTTCGAGAAAATTACTTTTTTGTTAGTGGATATCGACATTTATTTATGAGAAAATATAACGACGATCAATTTTTAAAGGGAACGAGATTTGATGAACTATACGCTGCCTTTGTTTTTGATCGAAAGCTTAGAAATATCATGTTTAAATATATTTTAGTTATTGAGAATAATATTAAATCAATTATAAGTTATCAGATGTCTAAAAAATATGGTTATAAAGAAAAAGATTACCTAGATCCTAAAAATTTTACACAGGATTCTTTGAAATCACGTCAAGTGTATGATATTTTAAATAAGACAAAACGACAAATTCGCATCAATGGAAAAGAACATACAGCAACGATGCATTATCTAAGTAATTATGGATATATTCCAATGTGGATCCTAGTAAAAGTATTATCTTTTGGAATTGTTTCAGAACTTTATTCCATACTAAAGTTGGAGGATCAAGAAGCAATAGCATCTTTCTATCATCTAGACGCAGAGACATTAGCAATTTATTTATCATTACTCGCCAATTTCAGAAATTTATGTGCACACGAGGAAGTTTTATATGATCATCGTACGCAGAAGGAAATTCCGGATACAAAATATCATGAATTATTAGATATTCCAAAGGAAGATGGAGAATATATTTATGGTAAGAATGATTTGTTTGTGTTACCAATTATTATGAAGCAAATGTTAACGGAAGGAGAATTTCGCGAACTTATTTACGAAATTGGGTACGAAATCGATGTTTTAGATGGAATTGTCGATGTTGTACCACTACATACAATTTTAAACAAGATTGGTTTTCCAAATAATTGGCGCGAACTAATTAAAATGGATTAGGAGGGAAGATATGAAACAAAAAGCAATCTATATTAGCTCTATCATTGTTGCGCTTTTTGCAGGAATTATAGGAACGGTTGCGGTTATATATTATATTCCAAAAGAAAGTACTACGACAGATTTAGTTTATAATGATAAAAAGAATGTAACGATAGAAGAGTCAGATACCATTCAAAGTGCGATATCAAAAGTATACGACGCAGTTTATGTTATCGAATCTTATAGAGGAAATACTTTAGTAGGAACGGGAACTGGTTTTGCATACAAAAAAGATGATAATAGTGGATATATCGTAACTAATCAGCACGTCGTAGAAAACTCGACATCTGTGCGTGTCATCAACTCGGATGGTGAGGAGATCGAGGCTAAAGTGCTTGGAACGGATGTTTATGCAGATATTGCAGTGTTGTCGATCGATGCGACCGCAGTAAAACAAGTTGCAATTTTAGGGGATAGTACTGAATCGCAATTAGGGGATACTGTATTTACAGTAGGATCCCCTATGGGAAGTGATTATCGAGGTACAGTCACGAAA
The DNA here is from genome assembly GCA_900553765.1 of uncultured Mycoplasmatota bacterium. Lineage (GTDB taxonomy): Bacteria > Bacillota_I > Bacilli_A > RF39 > UBA660 > Fimihabitans > Fimihabitans intestinipullorum. The sequence continues at coordinate 2,171 of USET01000007.1, read as the reverse complement.
GGAATTTTATCAGGAAAAGATCGTACCGTGACAGTTACTCTTAGTACAGGTGATGACTTTATGATGGAATTACTTCAAACGGATGCAGCGATCAATCCAGGAAACAGTGGAGGACCTCTTGTAAATATGAATGGAGAAGTCATCGGGATGAATTCTTTAAAACTTGTTAAGGATGAAATCGAAGGAATGGGATTTGCGATTCCAATCGAAATTGTTGAAAGTGAATTGGATGCACTAGAAAAAGGTGAAGAGATTCAAAGGCCTGTAGTAGGAATTGAAACGGTTGACGTATCAAATACATATACTTTGCTGCGTAACAGAATTCGCTTAGAAAGAGAATTTGATCAAGGAATTGTCATTGTTAATGTAGAACAAAATACTCCGGCTGAATCAGCAGGATTGAAGTCAGGTGATGTCATTGTAGCTGTAGATGGAACCGAAATTAAAGATGCTGCTCATTTCAAGTATTTAATCTATAAAGCAGGAATGGGAAATACCGTTACAGTTGAATATTATCGTGGAAACGATAAACATGAAGCAACGATAAAACTAACTAAAAGTTTATAAGAGCCTAGGGCTCTTTTTTAATATAACAATTTTGTCATATTGCCTTAATTCTCTATACCTAGCAGAAAAAATGTGGCATAATGAAGTCGTAATGATTTGAGGGGGTAGTAGTATGCATGACTATATAATTCCGATTCAAACAGCTTTTTTAGTGTTTCCATTTATCGCATTCTTGTTTACTTTTCCATATATGTTATACCAATATCGTAAGTTTGGCGCTATTCCAGCATTGCGAACAATTATCGTGTATTCTTTTATTTTATATTTAATGAGTGCATATTTTTTAGTGATTCTTCCCCTTCCTCCAATCGATGAAGTTGCCCATTATACAACACCTACAACGCAACTGATTCCTTTTCAGTTTATTGTTGATTGGATCAACGAAACACATATTGTTTGGAATGATATACATACTTATGTGGAGATAGTTAATAATCCAGCAATTTATCAAGTATTATATAATATTTTAATGACTTTACCATTCGGGATTTATTTGCGTTATTATTTTAAAAGAAACTTATTAGAAACGATAGGGCTAACGTTTTTATTAAGCTTATTTTTTGAGTTAACACAATTAACAGGTTTATATGGAATTTATCCACGTGCATATCGATTGTTTGATATCGATGATTTAATCATTAATACACTAGGTGGATTGTTAGGATATGCTATAACTCCATTATTCTCATGGATTCTTCCAACCAAAGAGAAACTAGATCAAATTTCATATGAAAAAGGAAGACATGTAACATTTACAAGAAGAATGATCGCATTTGGAATTGACATTATCATTGTTACAACATTAACATCCTTCATTACTATTCCTAGTCCTTTGCAAGGAATAGATAAATTTTTTAATGTATTAGGAATGTCAAGTGAATATGTTTGTTCAATTGTTGTATATTTTATGATTTTATTACCTTTGTGCCATGGAAAAACAGTAGGAAAAAATATATTGAAATTACGAGTCGTAACGGATGAAAATCAAAATGTCAAGTGGTATCATTGTCTTGTGCGTTATGGAATTTTATATTTTGTGATTCTCCCTGCACCATTTATCGTGTTATCACTATTGACACATTTATCAGGACAGGTTTTGATTTTACAACTATTTTTACTAGGTATCATTACATTATTGATGATTTTATACATCAGTTGTATTTTTCAAATATTTATGTCAGTTTTTACGGGAGATAAGTTATTATTTTATGAGAGATTGAGTCATACAAAAAATGCGAGCACGATTGTAATAAGTTTAGATGAACAAATGCAAACAAAAGAAGAAAAAAATGAATAAATAACCGCATAAATCGTTTCTATTTCTTTGAAATTACACTTTTCAATGTTATACTTATATTAGAGATTGAATCATCGAGATAGGTTCAATGCATAGAATGGTGGTAATTATGAAAGAATATAATGTAGCACAAATAGGATCTTTTGATGTAGAAAATTACGGAGATTTGCTGTTTCCAACTGTGTTAGAAGAAGAACTTTCAAAACGTATAAAAATCAAGGAACTTTTCCTCTTTTCGCCAAATGGTGGAGAGAGACCTTTTTATGGGGATAAAGTTTATTCAATTAGAGAGCTAGAACATGTGATT
>USET01000006.1 GCA_900553765.1 uncultured Mycoplasmatota bacterium | reverse complement strand
CCTTTCTTCTGGTATCTTTTCATATATTTTTATTGCTTCATCGAGTGTTAATCCCTCATGGTATTCACCTAATGATGGAAATTCCGAACATTCCGCAACATAAAAATCAACTTTTACTATATACTCTGCTTCTTCAATGTCCTGTTCTAGCTGCTCATAATCCGTCTCACGAATATTTTCAATAGTTATTCCTTCATCATTTAAAATATCTTCTGTCGCTTCTGCAATCGAAACCTCTGGATTATCATAAACCCCTCCATCCAATTCTTTAAACTCATGATTGTAAAATGTGTAATCATATCCTCCGTCTGTTTCATGAATCATAAAATAACCGTTATCTGGCAAGAGATATGCAGCTTCTTTCTTCTGATATAGAGATTTGCTTAATAAATATTCTCCAATTAATTTCATTGCTTCAGGACTAAAGCCATGCCATAGATCTTCGGCAATAACCTGTCCCTGTTCATTTACGATAATATCTGCAACCCGTTCTCCAAATTCATCATGCCGCATCTGAAAAAATTTCTCATTGTGAAATTCCTGCATCTGTATTGAATGCCATGTTCCAAAGTGTCCTTCAGCTGTAAAACCCTTTGTTGATTCTGTTATCTGTTCTACTACTCTTAATGACGGCTCTTTATAAAAATCAGGCAACGGAACAAACCCTATCATGTCCACGTAAGAGACATTTACTTTGCCATTTCTTTTTATCAAAATAATATCACTTACAGAGAGGGAATGTCCTGTAAAATCATCAGGATGTGCAATATTAAATTTTGTAAACAGGCTGTCTCTATTTTCATCTACTCCTAAAATATCACTGTAAACAAGCTGATACTCTGTTCGCTCTGGTACTTTTCCTTTTGAACGTAAAGAATCAAAAGAAAGGAAAGCATAATCTCTTCCTGCACCTTTCCTGTTAACCTGATAGATTCCATAGGCATCTTCTTTTCCATGCAGGATTTCTTCCTCTGTCAGCCTGCCACCCGTTTGTTCTATCTTTACCATTATTGTCCCCTCCGTTTCTTTCTTATTTGTCTTAATCTCTGCATCATTGCAGGAGTAAGACTTGCAGAAGCATATGTTTTCATTTCCTCAACAGTGTCACCTTCTTCGAGACATTTAATTAGAAATTCTTTTTGTGCTTCATTAAATGTATCGCCTGCCAGATACGTTTCAATAAATCTATCCGGCTCCTTTGATTTCTTTTCTTCTTCTTATTACTTTCCATAAATCAATCTCTCCCTATTCTCATCATTTTAATGATACCAAAAGTTTTTCTATATGGCAACATTTTTTTACATATTTTGACATGCTTTACACTTGCGTTGCCGTGATCGTGATTTCAACGTGATCAATCAAGTCCTGGTATACTTCTTCATTATAATTTGCTGGAAAATTCACGACCAATTGATAGTGATTTGTCATCTCTTTTTCTTTTTCAAATCTTTGATTTGGTGTCGAAAACTTAAAAAAATACATTCCATCTTCATCTTGAATAATTTCCTTATTCTGAAAATCATTGACTGTCTGATCATTCAAGTAAATTTTATAATCTACAGGTATATTCGTCGTTGTCATAAGCTCCAATGAGTATTCTAAATCCACTTCACTAACATTTCCATCTTTAAAATTAGAAACATCTATATTGAAAATGTAATCTTTCCCATCTGGTTTGACATCGAACATCTTTAAAGTTTGCGTCTCGGTTCCTGGTTCGATCGTATAAAATGCGATATCACCTACTGCTGTTCCTGCACTATCTGTAAAGAACCGAGAAAACACAACTCTCGTTCCAAGTAACAACAATAAAATTCCGACAACCGCAATCGTAATTTTTTGAAACTGCCAAAACTTTTTACGATCAATCATCTTTTCCACCTTGTTTCATCTGAATACCAGAATAATAGATGCCAAAATCAGCATTTGCTGGTAAATGTTTCTTTCCGGTATATGCAAAAGCGATAGAAAACAGAAATAACGTGACACAGATCATAGCGATGATCTTTGGTGTTGTCAACACTTTAAACCAAACACCATATTGAGGCAATATTTTTATTACTTTTCCAACAACTTGATCCTTCAATATCGCTCTATCCTGTTCCATATTGGCATCCCCTTTGGTAACGTAACCTGTTTGGTTGACGGATTGAACACGGTGGGTAACGAGAGTATCTCCATCTTCGTAAGTAATAATATCTCCTGCTTTGATATCATCATCAGAAAGTTTTACGACGATTAAATCGTTCGTTGTAATTGCAGGCGCCATACTATTGCTTCCAATCTGGAAAAATGTATAAGAGAAAAAGTTGACGTATTTATGAGATAGAACTTGGATGCTTACAAAAGAATATAAACATACGACAAGAACCAAACCTAATACTATAAATAATAAATTACTTATCACTTTCATCGTCTTATACACAACTTCACTCTTCATACACTCACCACCTTTTTATTCTGATTACTCTATATATTGTTCGAACCCAATCGTAATTGGAATTAAAAATTGACTATCTGGATCCTGTCCTAACTTAGAGTCGCTGTCATTATAAGCATCGTTCCATTCCCAATGAAAGGTAACTTGGATCGTATCCTTTTTACCTGCTTCAATTTCATCTAACGTCATGACACGACTATATGCCCCGTCTTGCTCCGTTAACTGCGTTCCATTGATTCCAATCACTTCATCTACTGTGATTTGTTCATATTCTTGATTTTCTAAATCTATCTTCATTTTATATTCGAATGCGACCTCCGTATCCTTTGGATCGATTTCGATCAAAAATTTGCCAGTCACACCTGGTGCAAATTTTGAAACCGCATTACCTTCTCGATCGACGTATGAAATTTCATCTACGTAAAATGTTCGATCTGTCTGATTTAAATCGCTATCATTTACGACAATATGCCATTTTGCTATGGTTAGATCAGTTTCATCTTCTATGTTTGATTCAAATAATCCAAAACTTTTCGTCACTTGAAATATCGTCAAACAACAAAAGAGAATACTGATAATAATTAGTATTTTCTTCATTCTGCTTCTTCTTCAAGTGGTGTTTTTATCTCGATCATCACACGATATAGTTCATATAAGAATAGTAATAATGTCGGTAGAATGACTAGGATTAAAAAACCAAAACGAGATTCTAAAATCGACAAAATTTTTCCAATTTGTGGATAAACACGTGCTGTTTCTGTTTTCCCTATTAGGCTATCACTTGAAATATCGTGATTATCATTGATCGTAAATGTGCGCTCATCCTCATCGATCGGCAACACCTCTGTTACTGTACCATAATGGATACTTGGAATTCCATTCGTTACCTCATAGAAGAAAATCTCATCATTTTGCTCAACCTTGTCCATTTCTCCCTGACGAAATAATACGAGATCTCCATCATTGTACTTCTCTGAATTCTCATCAATGATAATAAAACTATATCCTAACATCTCCGTTACTTTATAGTCATTATAACAAAGTAAACATGCAGTCACTACGATAATTACCGCTAAGTAACAAACTCCTATAATTCCTAATATCACTTTTAAAATATTTTTCATATCCCTACTCCTTTATGTTTATTTTATCACAAAACCATTTCTTTACCTAGCGCTTTCTTTTTTTTCCATGATTTTCTGAATCTTCTTTACTCTCAGTAAATCATCTACTGAAACTTTAAGCGCTCGTAATTGGTAATATATAATAATCCTTTTTAAATCTGTTTTACACTGTTCTAATTGATTCGAGGATAACATTTCTTCCTTTAAGTTTACACCTAACAAACGATAATTAGAAATTAACATCGCAGTGACATCTCCATGTTCTGTAATAGTTAAGTTGTTGATAATCGTATTATTTGGATTTAAAACAAATCTGTAAAATTTTCGATGCTCTTCCTCGATCATTTCATATGTCATCTGCGGATCTTTTTCAAGACACATGTCTGTTAAAAACGCATAGTACTGACTTACTAGTAACAACGATTTAAAAATCGTCGAATTTTCCTTGATATGTTCTTTCACGACATAGTGAAACATTACTTGATCTACTTCTTGATATTGACTTTGAATCTCACTGATCACTTGATTGATCTCTGGACCTAACTTATCAACTTTCGTCTTAGAGACAATCACACGTGACTTTTTGTTCAACTTTGAAAGTTTCTTTTCTAACTCCCCGATCTTTTTAAAATGTTTCTGCAACACATGTCGATCGAGCTCTTGCCCATATAAACTTCGGATCTTATCGATCAAAGTTTCATATTTTTTATAATTTTGATACTCTTCTAAAGAATGAAGTAATTTTAAAGCAACACTTTTTAGTTCCTCTTCTTTTTCTGAAAATGCAGAGCCAAAATATTGGCTTACTAACGGCCTGATCTTTGCCTCTATATAATCATCGATATTATATGATCCGCTCACAAAAGAGTAAAGTAAGTTCTCTTTGTTTCCGAACTGTTCCATCTCTAATTTTTTACATAGATAACTATAATCATCGATCAAATTTTTTTCACCATGTTGAAACCGAGACAGTAATTGCTCGTTGGTGTGTGCAATATACTGCTCGAATTTCTTCTGGTGTTTTAAGTATAGATGACGTATATTTAATTCTATTTCTAAAATTAAATAAGGATCTTTCCAATAGAGTTCTTCAAATACTTTTTCTAACGTTCCACTGTTAATATAATTTTGATAAGAAAAGAATGCTTCCATATATTGATGGGAAAAATTCGTCATATGAAAATCAGATGCCTGTAATGAAATTCCAACCTTCGCAAATAAAGATATAATTCTCTTTAAGATGCGGTTGTTTTCACTTAAACGGTTCGTCTTATACCGTGAAAGCTGATAGATGCTTTTATCCAATCGTAATTTTTCGTATGCGGTTGATAAATTGTTCGTATAAGACAGTGCTTTTGCCAAGTTTTCGATCGCATCGCTATATTCTTGAAACGTATGCTCTTTCAAAGCTAGATAGGGTTTTTGTCGATTCACTAATTCCGTATAAATCTCATTTTGCTTTTCTTGATATGCCGCGATTTCTTTTTCGATTTCACTTAGAAACCTCTTTTGATTTTTGAGGTTATTCGTCGGTAAACTTTGAAACACTTCTTGACTTAGTGCAATTTCTTTTTCAATTTTTTCCTTCATTCTCTACACTCTTTTCCACTTCTTTTTTTCTCGTTTCCAATTGTTTTAAATAATCACTTACAATTTGGTAACACGCAATTAATTCATCTGTATCTATTCTCTCTATATCCATACGTTCCTCCTATTTTATTATAACATATTCCATACAATCTCCAATAAACGTATCTCCATCGTATAAACGGAACACAAAACGATATGTACCGCTTTTTAGATTACTTTTTAAATATAAGAACTTATCACTTTCCGCACTAGGCATCTCTGCTAGTAGATACTCGTTTTCGTTTTTCATCGGTAATGAATTTGTAACATAGTCAAGCAAATTGACTTGCGTATACGTCGTATCATATATTTGATCGTAATTTCTGCGGAAAAGGCTTACACGAATATTCGGATTTGCGAGGTTTGAAGAATACTTCACATGGAATGTTAATACGTTGTTTTCCATCGTCGTATATCCGGTTTCTTTATCGACGATCGACTGTTTCTCATCTAAAGATACATCCAATCCGTAACGACTATTGATTATTTCAAACGGAATCGTAAGCTGATCGGACGATGTCGTTCCAAAGTAAATCCCATCTGGTGAACCAAACGATTCTATCTTCATCGTATAATTTCCACTCGCTAAGTTTACGTTATTTGTATGAATCTTGATCTTGCTAAGCACGTTTGCAACTTTATCTGCAAGTGGAATACGAATGCTTCCATCCATACGTGGATAATAAGTAACTCCATCTAACTCGTAAGTAAGACCAAGTAAACTACTATTGTTCAATTGATTATTGTTCGAATCAAAGATCGTGATATAAATACCCAACCGTTTATCTAAGTATGTCGTATCAACTACAGTTGCTCCACTTGCACTTGACTGAATAAAATTCGTCGTTAATTCTAACTCTGTATCTTCACCAATATAGATTGGATTTTTACTTAAATCTCCTTCAATATCGATCACTGCATCTTGATTATCGTAAAGATTGTATGTTAAATTCGCATGCTGAATTCCTAATACGCTAATCAACGTTTGATCCTGAGCATTTCTAAGTTCTATTAGTAGACTCTTTCCTATTTGATCTCCGCTAATTTCCGTATCTCCAAAGTCGACGATGAAAATAAATTCTTCCTGGATGATCCCTAATTCTTCGTCATAGTAAAGTTCCATATTTTTTGCTTCATTGTAATTGTTTTCAGCACTCGTCGATCCCATAGCGATAAAGTCACTCAAATAATATGAGCTTTCACCATATAGAGCATATTCCGCTTCTGCCTTGGTTACATCTGTATCATCGATAACGTGATAATAATAAGTTGGAGCCGTTGTCAAATCGATCATCGTAATCTTGGTTCCTTTTGGTAAAACGTAACTAGACACCAATGCATGTTGATATCCTGGTTGATAATATGGCTTATCCGTTTCCATATAAAGAGAATAATATGCACTTAATGTCGACTTCGTCGTAATATTTGTCTGAGTAGATGCAAATAAATCATATTTTTCTCCTGATGTCATCGCACCTTCATATTCGTTATTACTATAGAGCGCTGAATTGATCGTAACGTTGATATTGACACGCGTCACTTCATTATTCAACTCATCAATTGGTGTAATTTCCAAAAGCGATATGACAACAGTTCCAATTTCTCTTGCTTTCGTCAAATTTTTCGAATGGTATAAATAAAAGATAAAACTTGGAACTGCACTTGAATTTTCCGCTTGATAACTTGTCGTTCCGATCACTGAAGCTCCTTCATCCGTTCGGAAATTCGTTGATCCTTTCGTTACAAATCCTGTATTAGAAGCTTCCATAGAAAGCCCCATAACATCATCCGCTTTTCCATCTCGATTGACTCTTTCAATGTCATCTGGGTCAACAAGTTGGAAACCTTCTTCCAAGTTTTGGTAGTTAAAACCTAAAATTTCAAATCTCGTATTTGCTCCACTTGAAGTTACTAAAGGCAACTCATAAGTTCCTAACGTCGCGTACTTTGATGCTGTTAGAGTAAGTTCGTAAGTTTCTACTGTTTCTCCAATCACCCACATATAGTAACTAGCATCGCTTGGCGTTGGTTCAATATATTTTACCTCTACCGTTCCTGCTACCTCTTCGTTTTCATAATTACTATAAAATCCATCTTTCGTAATATCGTGATTTGTATTGTGTAATCCTAATGCGTAACTACCTGATGTAAATGCGTAGAATTCTCCAGATGCAACAGTATCTCCTACATCATATTTTTGATGATAGAACGCTGTTAAAACGCGATCGTTACGATCCAATTGATACATTCCAAAGAACGTCATACCACTGACTTCTCCATAACTAGTAACCGCTTCATTTGTCGCAATATTCATGTTTTTTCCTTCGAGCATATAAACACGGTTATCGACATTTTTCGTAACACTACCATCTTCAGCAATCGTTACAGTCGCTTTGGTCTCTTGATCGCCATCAATCTTTAGACTATCGAGTTTTTCTAACAAGTTAGTTCCGTTATCTAAGAATAACGTACTGCCGTTTGATAATTTTAACTCTTTTACTCGACTGATACTAAACTTCGTCGTAGAGAACTCATTCGTACGGTCTGTCGTTCCCTCTAATTTAATTGCAGAATTTTTCATCGTTACGACGTCTGCTCTTTGAATTGATATATTTTCTTGATATTGATCGAACGTTCCATAGTTAGAAATATCGATATAACTATACCCTTCGGTACTAGAGGCATTTCCAGATCCAAAGATCGATCCTTTGATATAAAATTGATCATATCCTTCTCCATCGATAGAAATACTGATTCCTTTCGTTACACTAATAAATGAATAGTCATAGTTTGGATCTCCTTCGGCATTCGCTTCTCCTCCTCCAAAGACTGTTCCATCAATCATAACGTTATTGTTAATAGCATTCTCTTTTGATCCGATATTTAACTCTACCGTTCCATACAAAACTGCTGTATTTGCTCCACCATAGACATTTCCATGGATGGTTGCACCTTTGATATTAACACGGCTTACAGACTGATTACTTTCTTTCGTTCCAGTATTGGCTGCATTTCCGCCTCCGAAGACATGCTGGTCGACAATTGTATTTTGATCGACATCCAATGTCGTAGATCCGTGAACAACAGCCGTCGTTCCGTTTCCACCAGCGTAAATACTACTTGCAACATGGGAATTTGTTACATCGACGTCAGTATCACCAGATACGATACCGAGGTTTCCTCCTCCAAATAAATCCCCTGCAATCGATGAATTTTTGAAGACTACCTTGGTATTATAATTTACTGCAGCTTGATTTCCTCCTCCGAAGAATTCTCCATTCATCGTGATCGTGTCTACTTGGACATTTGTCGTATCGGTTGGAGCCATATTTCCACCACCATATAAATTGGTGTATGTTCCTCCATTTAATGTGATGTTAGCATTCTTTGTGACTCCACCTTGATTGTTTCCGCCATATACATTGGAAACAATTAAATTAGTTGGATTTTCTGCTTTGACATTGGCTGTTTCTACCGTACCTTCTTGATTACTTCCTCCAAAAGCATATTCAGCTTTTCCAGATTCTAAATTTACATTTGTCGTCGTAACTCCGGCTTGATTTCCCCCGCCGTAGATACTTCCGGCCGTCGCTCCACTTAAATAAATTGTCGATGTTGTCGTAGAGGTTTTATTTCCACCACCATATACATTAGTAATCGTTCCTCCACTTAATGATAAATTAGTTGTAGCGGTAATTCCACCTTGATTGTTTCCACCATATACGTTAGTTAAATTACCACTCATAATACGGATATCAGACTTTGGAACATTTCCTAAAATATTTGAACCACCATACAATTCACCAATCGTTGCATTTTCTACCATAAGCAAAGTCGATTGTGACATATTTGCCTGTTCTCCACCACCATAAACAGTATCTATCTTTCCATTTGTAATCGTAATCGTACTCGTATTACTATCGGTTAGTTTTCCACCACCGTACATCGTGCCAACAGTTCCACCTGTCATAGAAATACCGGTAGAGGTCGTTTTTCCTCCAACGTTATTTCCTCCATATACATTGGTTGCTACTCCGCCTGAAATGGTAATAACAGAATTTTCTACATCTCCACTTTGATTACTTCCTCCAAACAAATTCGTCACAGTACTGTTGTTTTGAAATACGTGGGTTGACGTAACGAGAGTATTGTTACCACCACCATAAGCACTTATGATCGTTCCACCATTCAGTGTGACAATCACACTTCCATTTGGTTCTCCTTTGGCGTCATTTCCACCAAACAAATTCGTAATATTTCCACCATTTACTATAACTGAAACTTTTCCAGCAACATATGGGGTAACCGTTTGATTTCCTTTTCCACCGCCAAACACTTGGAAAATCGTTCCAGCATTCACTGTAACATTCGTAGAAGAAGCACTCTCAGTAGTAGTTTTACTATCAGAATTAACGACTCCTAAAGCACTACCACCATAAACAGATCCTGTAACGTTCAGAGACGTCGTTTCTTCACTTCCTACATTCATTGCTATATTCTGACTGACATAAGTTTCTTCTCCAAGACCTCCACCGTATGCGTCTTTTACGTTTCCATTGATTAAATGAACTGTACTACTTCCATAAACAGTCCCTTCTTGGTTACTTCCGCCGTAAATAGAATCTAGAACATGTCCACCATTCAACGTAATTTGAATTGTAGACGTCACTCTTCCGTTTCGCCCTGATCCACTATGATTTCCACTTCCAAAGACAGAGCCATTCACTGTCCCACCTACTAATTGAATCGAAGTGCTGGTATTATTAGAAGCACTATAACCAACTGTACCATAGTTTCCACTACCATATACATTTCTTTTTATTACCGCCTGATCTGCAACAACAATATTAGAGTGATTTACAGAACCAATTGTCGCATATCTCGAATTTCCATTTCCAGATCCAAATACAGAACCTGCTTCAGCTCCCCAAATCGTTTGGTTATTACTCATGTAAGTATCATTTCCAATTGTTGCAGTACCACCGACATAAACATAGGAATCTCCTGTTAGTGTACCATCACTACTACTTCCATCGTATCCGTTACTTCCACCAAACACACTGTAATTTACAGTACCACCAGTAATTTGCAAAATACGATTTCCATATGTCGTAGAAGTTCCTGCTCCTCCAGTAATTGTGTCGGCCTCTCCTCCAGTCATATAAATATAAGTATCGTTCGTAGACCCCTTCGAACTTGCCGTTAGTGGTCCTCCGATAAGATTGGCAACATACCCACCTTCTATTTTAGCAAGTCTCGGTGCGTAATGAGTTCCTCCTTGACGACCACCTACGTAAATACCAGATGTGTGATCGATATCGTGTGTTCCAAAACGTCCACTTTTTACGATCGTATTAAGTGCTGGTGTCAAATCGTTATTCGATGAATAAATTCGTCCTCCCCAACTACCAGACGCACAGAAATAAACAAGTAAGTTCTCGTTATTTTCTGTCGCACGATCATAATCGTTTCCATATATTCCATACATTTCCGTGTATAATTGTGTCCCGTTTGTACCTGTCGATGCTCCCATCGTTAACGAGAGGGAATTGTAAACACCTGATTCAACTATGAATTGATATTTTTCAGGATCGGATGTAGATCCGAATGAGCCTCCTCCCCAAAAGCTATCAGAATTTCTACCACCCATAGCTGATGTAAAATTAACATAGTTTCCGTTGCTTTTAATATTTCTTCCGATTTTTACGTTAAAATAGTTTCCATAAAAAGTAGCGTTCGCATCATTACTACTAGAAGGATTAGCTTCTCTACGAGTGCTAGATGTCGAAATCGTTAAATTTTCAATTCGTGTATCCGCATAAGCAGTCACACTTAAATTATTCACATTCCAAGTCGGACTGTAATCCACACCGTTATAAATTCCTGTCAAAGTAAATGGTTTTGTACTAGACTCACTCCAAGCAGTCGACATATTTCCCGTCATTACGACAATGTTAGTATCTCTTGTTACTAAATAATAGTAATCTGCGTCAGGATCTAATTTTTCTTCCGTACCATCATCTTTATAAAACTGAATCAATTCGTAAACCGTACATCCGCTTCGCGTTCCGCAATTTCCACTTTGTAAAACACCGGTTTGACTGTAATACCCTGTAATACTACTATTGTATGGTATTTGAAGCTGCCTATAATAACCTGACATATTGCTGTTTTCATCAAATAAGTTACTTTCTTCCGTACCGATAATCTCGGGTTTTAAATTCGCATCGACAAATTGTCGACCACTCTTCTCATAGTATGTAGCCCCCATCTCATACTCGTCATTTTCGTCTTGTAGATAATATACATTACATGTATTCGTTTTTGTACCAGTTTCTAAAAAACTAAACGAAGGAGCGGGACACTGGTAAGAACTGTGATAATTCGTATTCTCGTCGTAGCAATCCGTACATGTTCCATAATCGACATCTGCACTTCCAAAAACACTGTTCTTCGTGGCGGTCGTCGTGATTGTACCACCCTTATAATATCCTGCAACATCCGGATATTCATAGATATAATTGACTGTACTGATCTCGTTCATTCCTACTGCTTTTAATTGAGTCTGAGCATTATCGATCGAAGTCCCTCCGTTGACATATGCAACAGTCGCATCCGTCCAAGAAGCATAAAAATGGATTTCTATTTGATTTACATTTCCTACAGGAATCTTCACATATCTTTTGTAGTAATCTTCATCGAAAGAAATCTCTGCACCTTTATAATCTGTCACCCATCCATTAAAGGCCAAATCATTAGGATGGCTGGCAAATGGATTATCGATCAGTTCGATTTCTATTTCTCCACTCTGCTTTGGATAATACTTATAATAGACAAACTTACTTTGTCTTTCTGTAAGAGAAACGTATCCTGTATGCTTTCCATCAAAGCTTGTTCCATGATAAACCACTGTTGTCTTTACTAGATTGTTATCTCCATATATTTTTTTGTTTGCAAGTGTTGGCAAACTTCCATTTGTACTATTTGTATAATTTTGACCCATGTAGTAATAGTAATCACTATCTAGATCATCGACATAAACTGTATCTCCAGCAACTCCACGTGAGATTGTCGCTTTCGGATTGGTAGTTTTCCATACTCCATAAGTAAAAGCAATCGTCGTAATTGGGATAATACATGCTAAAAGAATCAAGAAATATACTTGACGATTTTTCTTGAATTTTCTTCTCATATTATCCCTCCTCTACTTATGATGGATTCGTTGTAAATTCTAAACGAAAACTAATGTCTCCATAAGATGCATTATCTTCACAATCGACATCCTGACCTTCGAGCCACATATAAATTCTAACTTTCGTGATCGATGGTTCTAAATCAAAAACTTTAAAATTATTCGCATTATTTTTAGGAGTTGAACTTCCAACGTCGACTCTTCGAAATAATGATGGATAAGTAGCACTATTGGCATTTTGAATTAACACGTTATCCGCGCTACTTATTTCTGAAATAACTCCATCATATGGAAGTACTGCTCCTCCTACTTGCGAAGTTGTAATTCCATAGACGTTTTGCGCATTTTGAACTCCATACTGTGTATGGGTATCATAGTTCGGTTCCCAGATAAAAGCATTTCTTGCTCCATTTAATCCTTGTGCGGCTGCCGCACTATCACCAGATGTTCCTTCGTTTAAGAAAGCAACCCTCGTCGCATTTTCTATTCCCTTACTTTCATCACCTAAATAAACAACTTCTGAATTGTTCGATACGTAAAGTTCTTTTGGTGCTGTCGTACGAAAAAACAAATCGAATGCGATAAATACTCCCTCGCTATCTTCCCCAAAGCTTTCCGTCTCTTCGCTTTTTTCTGCTACTAATACAAAATCTGTCGAATCCGTATTCGTCGCATCGCCCTTAAACATTTGCAGGCGGCCATTTCCATCTACGCTACCTCCTGTTGATACAGGATAAAATTGCGCCGGAATTTGATTGACGCTTCTTCCATAATTATCTCTTGCATTCATAATATCTTGTACTGTTACGACCTGCTTCCAATTCACAGCGTCCGTACTAACTTCAAGTCCTCCATCTGCTTGAACATGAACATCTAACGCATCGACACTTACAACACGGTTACTTGTAAACCATGCGTAAGAAGTTGCCACAAATAGTAAAAAACTCAGTAGGAGTGGTAACAATAACATTTTTTTTCTTTTTTCCCTTTTTTTATTTCTTTCCATTGTCGATATGCTCCTCCATAATCTCCATGTTTAACTTAATTTCTCCACCGATGATTGCATCTACACAATCTGGGTCGTCTCCCTCTAAATAAATGACAATCGTATATTTATCTATATCATTTGGTTTGAAATTTTTTCTCTCTTTCAATACAGCAACATCATCAGAGTAAAATGGTGTCGTATTTGTCTCAATCTCATTTGTTAAACTATTACGCTTCGCATAGATTGTCTGTTTCCCGTTTTCATATACCATAATCCGAATCGCTTCATCGACATTTTTAATGACGTCTAATACATTGATTTGATACCAATAGTGAATTGTTCTCTTCCCTTCGTTTCCCACATAAAATGTATACGCGATATAATTGTCACCATTGTGTGCTCCATCTTTCTCGTCATTCAAATTATCCGGTAACCAATTGACAGAGATATTATCCATAAACTCTATCTCTTCTGCATATAACTTATTGCGCGTCACTTTACTATCTTTGTTCTCATAAAGAACAATCCCGTTTTCCAAAGCAAAATTAGGATCTAGTGTAACAGTAAAGTTTCCTCCTTGATATACAACCATCAACACAAAAAAAAGAGCAAGCAAAAATAAGAAAAGGAAAATTGCTATTCTCTTCGCGTACTTTAATCTCTTCTTACGTTCTTTTAATGTTTTTGCAGTTACTTTTACTGTGCTCACTGCCATATCATCACGACCCTTTATAATTACTACAATTTTATCATATTTTGTCGCATTTTGTAAACTGGAAAAACTAAGGTTTCATCACAAAAAAACAGTATATTTCTCATACTGTTTTTTTGGAGCTATGAAGGAAATCGATTTACACGATCAACTGGTGCTAATAATACTTTTCCAGTTCCTCTAAAAACATTGACAAGTCCTTCGCCTGATGCAGCAGAACCAATCAAACTTTTACCAGAACGCTCTACAGTAAAAGTAAGACTTCCGCTCCACGCGATTGCCATATTTCCATCTATTTTTACGACGTCGTTTTGAAGTTCTATTTCGATCAATTCCTCTTGTGGACATGGAGATTCTAAACATAAAACTCCATTTCCTTGAATCCCTAAATTAAAAAGTCCCTCGTTTCCTGCAAGTGCAGATGATACATTGCTACGTGCAACTGCTCTTTGTTGCAATTTAGATTCACATGCTAAAAACAAACCATCATCTAGAACGATAGATCCATTCCAAGCTTCTAAATCTAACAACAAAATATGACGATAAGTCGGTTCTAACATCATGAGTCCATCACCAGTATATTCAGGTTTAATCGCAGACTCGCCTGTCACTTTCCCTCTTACTGCTTTTGAAAATAAGTCACCAACACCTTTGATTCCTGTTGTTGCATTTACATTTCCAATCATCCACTGCATCGCACCTGCTTGTACTGTAATTGGAGATACCGCTAAATTGCAAATCACTTGACGTTTTCTTACATTCATTAAATTACTAAAATAAGAAACTTGTGCAGTTGATGGAGTTACACTTAGATCCCTTACATACTCAATTACTTTAAATGGACCTAACTCATTGATCGTCCTTACGTCGTTGTTATCTGTAAAATTAGAAATTCGATACATTCTTATACACCCTTAATCTTTAATCTTTCTTTCTTCTTAAACCAAAATCAAAATTTGGATCGTCTTTCAATACGTGAATTGACATCGTTTTAAATAGATCATCCAAATCCAACGTATCATCACTAACAGTTTCTTTTTTCTCCGGTTCTTTTGGCGATTCCTCATCTAAAACAACAATCTCTATTTCTTCTTCTGGTATCTCTCTCGCTTTTGTAACGGTCTTCTTGCTCTTTTTTTGTTTCAAAAGAAGTCCAATCGCAATGAGTGCGATAACAAGTATAGAACCTACAGCAATCATAAACCACTTCATTGCGCTCCCCCTATCTTTCTTTATTATTTTATCATAACTTTCATTTTACCTCAATCACTTTTTTAAAGATTCAACGAAATTGTAACTTTCCTTTTCTACTACTCTATTTACACGTGTTTACACTCATCAAACTTTTCGTTTACATTTTTATTCTTCATTCATGATATAATAAAAGCATGATGGAAAGGTGTGATCACGTTGGTGAAAGTTAAAAAATGGAAACTTTTGATGGCTATTTGTGCTTTGATCTTCTGTATCACACAAGTACAACAGACGTATGCGAAATATTTAGATACCAAAGAGGGAGATACTGACTTCAGCGTTGCTCAATGGAAAATACTCGTCAATAATCAAGACATTACAGAAGCAGCAACTATGTCCTCTCTCATCCATCCTATATACCTTGAAAATGAAAATGTCAAAGATGGTGTGATTGCTCCAGGTCAAAAAGGATATTTTGATCTTACGATCGATTCAAGTAAGACGGAAGTATCATTCTCATATGCTATTCAAATTGCTACATCAGAGCAAAGTTCCGTTACAGATCTTGCAATTACCGGATACCAGGTAAACGATAGTCCTATCGTTCCGGTCGATCAAGCGGTAAACATCATTCAAAACAACGTTTACTATAATGATCCAATTAAAGAAAACAAAGTTCGTGTCTATTTTCAATGGAAAGATGGAACTGGCGAAACAATGGATAACACTGCTGATACGAACGCGTCCATCAGTGGAGAGAGCGCAAAGTTGAAAGTAAATATTACATTCACTCAAATTGCAAATTAAAACCACAGATTTAGTTCTGTGGTTTTTTTTGACTTGCTGTAATTTTAACGACAATTTGAATCTGTTTTTCTTCCGGATGTTCTTGTTGATAGCTATAAGACTTTTTTCCCCAATACGTGTCTAAAGCATCATCTCCAGATTCGTATGGCCAATCAAGTTGGACGGCAAAAGTTGCTTTCGCTCCGATTCCAATCTCCGCTTGATCGACGTTAAAATTCATTTTAAATGGATATTTTGTCTGAAGCATTTCGATCAATTCATCACTTGTATAATCAGCATCTGTATATACTTCATCCATGATTTTAATCGACTTCAATTCATATGTAATGTAAGCTACCATCTCTCCCGAGTTGCTTATCTCGATAGAATCTTGAAATGAATCCATCCCAGGATAAATAGAATCAACTTCAAATGATACATCCTCCTCTAAGTCATTTCCATCTTGTTCAAATGTAATCTTCCACGATTTTACACCAGTAGTAATACTATTAGAAACTTTATTACTATAGATAAACCATGCAAATGAATTTGCCATAAAAGCAAGAATCAAAAAGAATAGTGTACTTCGCCGTATTCTACGCTTCGTCTTTTTCATGAGCTCTTTCTTCTTCATCGGATAACTCACTTTCCTTCTCTTTTATATAATCTAATATTTCTAAAAAGATTAAAATAGCAATCGGTACTAAGACGAGAAAATAAAGTCCGTAAGAATTATTTAAAATGCGACTCAAAAAGCTCAAAACAGCCGGCCTATAAACGACCGTTCCATAAGATTGATCCTCGCGAATCTCCGGATCAGGTGTGTTGTTTGCTGTTCCTTGTGTCGTAAAGTAATAGACACCATTTTCCTGCCTTATTTTTTTTACTCTATGGGTAATTACCTTGTCCTTATAGTCTCCAACTTTCCCTAAATATGTGAGGTCATCTCCAACTTGAATATCTTTTGGATCCTCCTCTTTTACAATAATGACATCGTACACTTCGTATTCAGGCATCATGCTGCCGGTTACGATCGTAAACATACGATAACTACCAATGCTAACTTGATTGTTAAACAGTCTTTGCACTCCAATTACAAGTACGATTAGAATCACAAAGATCCAAACGATAACCTTCGTAAACCCGAATAGAAACTTTAAAAATGGATTATTCAGTATCTTTCTCATCGTTTTCATTTTTTCTCACCTTCAAATGATCTATTTTTTCCATATACTCACTCATCGCTTTTTTATAGATACGTTCGATCTCACTTGTATCTACCACTTTCTTATATTTTACTTTGACATATTCTTTTCCAACCAATTTCATAATTTCATCTAATGACAATTGATCACTAATATTCATAAGTTGATTTACAGATTGGCTAACGACTTGTTCTTGTATCTTTTCTTTTTCTTCCTCTGTTACATCTTTCTTATGTAATGTATCCATAATTAAACAATTTAATAAGAAAGACTGATCCATCATATCTTTTAATTTTCCTTGATCTTGATAATCTTTATTAGAATGATCTTTTTTTACACTTGGTTCCATATTAGCTTGCAAATAATTCCATAAAGATAGTGCATATTGAAAATTGACATTCTTTAGAATCAAATTTGTCTTTTTGATTGGTGATGTCACCCAAGCAACATGCAACTTCGCAATACTACGATATACTTCTGATGAACAAAGATCGCGAATTTGTTCTTCTATTTTCATAATACGCTCTGCAAGTGTCCCATTTTTATTGTTATTTTTATCGCTTTCAATTTTTCCAGTTAAATGTACTGAGATTTCAACTGATTCATTAGCGATCTTTCCCTTTCCTTGATATTTCAACTCTTTTAATGATGAAAATGATTGTTCAACTAATTCCTCTTGCTTTTTTCTCTCAATGTATAATTTCATATGATTGATAAGCGTATAGATAAAACGATTTTCGTAGGTATTAAACGTCTCCTCCTTATTGATGTTTAAAATTTTAGACGGTTTAACTTCCCCCGTTTTCGGATCGATATCTTGAATTAAGTTCGTATTTCTCGATAAATGTTTAATACTATCTACAGTAATACGTCGCGCAAGTTCTATTTTCACAATTTCTTCTTCATTGATAATAAAACGATTCGGACTACGCAAAATATTATCTAGATAACGGATCGTCTCTTCCATTTTTACAAGCCATGTATCATCGTATTCCGATTGAGCCACCTTATCTTTTACTTGTAATTCAGAATGCAAAGATTGTTTAAACTTTTCTTTGGTCTGCCCCGTTGTTCGATTATAAAGCTGTACAATTTCATCCATGTTTCTCACCTACACTACGTTAATTTTTTCAATCTTAATAAGTATTCTTCACATTCTTTCATCTTTCCCTGACCGAATGTTTGATCTAAAAATTCAATAAAACCATCGATCTCATCGCGAATGTAAGATACGTTGAGTTGTTCAAACTTACGGAGAATTTTGCGAGCAATAAAGTAATCTACCCCACTTACTTCATCTCCACCACAAGCAATATAAACAGGAACAAACTTTTTCATATGCGCAACGATACGGTTACCAAATGCGATACGAAAATGTTTGATAACATAATTGTCCATCTCTTCAATTTTATTTAAAATATCAGCACTCATCTCATTCTGACTCATTGCCTCTGCAAAAATTCGATCTAAATAAGAGTAGTTGATATCTTGTGCTGGAGTATCGATCGGTTCAAATACTTCTCCTTTATCGTTGATGTCGATTGGCATCGCACGGTCATACACTTTATCTGTTACCATGAACGTAGAATCGTCGTTATTGATTGTTCCAATATACCAAGTATTTGGACTGATCTTTAACTTTCCATCAATCAACTTCTTTGGATCGTTCGGCCAACTACTAGAGACAAGCTCGACAATCCATTCATCTTTGTTTGGCATTTCCAGAATAGATAACATCTCTGCAAAATAATATTCGACTCTGGCAATATTCATCTCGTCCAAGATGACTGTATATACATCATCTGTATACCCTGCTTCATAGATCGTCTTTAACACTTCTGTTTCGTTAAACTTTTTGGTAAACTCATTAAAATATCCAAATAGCTCTGTACGATCACGCCATGATGGCTGTACAGATGCGATACAAGAATCATGTTTCAAAAA